>NZ_JADPKE010000079.1:0-60914 GCF_023073795.1 Bradyrhizobium sp. 159
GAACCTTGGCGATCGCTTCTCGAACAGAACAGCACCAGGGTGCTCTCCCCTGAGATCCCCATCTTTCTTGCGCAGGGGGCCAACGACCAGGTCATCCAGCCCGCGGTCACGCAGGCCTACATGGACAAGTTGTGCAAAGCCGGCAGCAAGGTCAGGATGGTGATGTTGCCCGGCATCGGCCACGGACGCGCAGCCCAGGCGAGCGCGATGGCGGCGGTAAATTGGATGACTGACCGCTTCACGGGAAAAAGACCGCCGGACGATTGCGTCAGATAGGCTTGTCCAGAACGCCAAAGGAGTTGGTCAGCTCTTAGCTACGCCTTCAGCGTGCGGTGGCGTCCCAATTTTCGGCCGTTGCCCAGTAATCAGTAGCGGTCAAAACGTCTCGGTAATCTTGCCAGGCGATCGGCAGTTCGCGGCAGACCTATTCAGGACAACCTGCAGGATCGATCTCACGCGCTCGCAAAACGGCAATTCCTGTTATTAGCTCGTTTAAGCAGCGTCTCATTTAGAAAGCTGCCAAGTTTCGGGAAGCCGCCGAACAGTTGTTGGCGGTACTCAGCGAGACCTTCTAATGAAGCGCGTCAGGCAGGCTGAGGCTGCTTTGCAAATCAATGACTGGTTGGCCGCACCAGGGGTAGCGCCGCCTACTGCACTTGGGCAGGCAGCTGGCACGGCGAAAAGGCCATCTCATGAAGTTTCTGACCGACTATCTTGAGCGCGCGGTCCAGCTAAATCTGGCGATCAGCGAACCGGATTCAGCGTTGAAATTCAGCTGCTTCAACTAGCCGGGCCATATCGCGAGCTGGCCCAAAGCGGGCGAGGACTATGGGGCTCCCGCGGCCAAGTCGACCAAAAATCGTTTGGGTTGAAGACCGGAAGATCTTGGCCAGTGTCAGGAGCTGCGCGGCGAAACCCGCCGAGTGGAAAGAATCGCGGCCGCAGAAAAATCCGCTACTCAGACGTCGTTCGGGGGGTACGCGCCGCGGCCTCCAGTGATTTCTCTGGTGGCAAGCGCCTCAGGTCGCGGCGCCGCGATCGACGGCAAGATCTCGAAGAGCGCCACTAACGCACCCCAACGACGGCTCCCCGATCGTCAGAATGAGACTCATCTCGAGCATTGCCAGTGAAACACCGGGTGCGCCCGCTTAACCCCGCCGCTCAGTCCGCCAGCGCGGTCCGCCGGTCCGTTATTCGGCGCCGCATGGACGAGCTTCCTCGCGGGGTCTGCGGTTGTCACTCCTGCCCTGGCGGGAAGGAGCCACCGTGCCGGTTGCGGCGGCCCGTTCGCCTTATCCACCGTCAGTCCCAGCGTCCCAGCCTCAATCGCCGGCGTCGATCCTCGGTCCCTCAAAATCTGGCCATGCGTCGGCGCCGCGCATGTGGTGCAGGTGAATTTCGGCCCGAAACCGGAGAGGCGGACATCGTCCGGGCATTGGTCGACCTCGGCCAGGGGATAGCCGGATCATGTGGCCGCAGCGGTAGGGCAGCGCGCGAGAGTCTTCGCGCCATGATCCGAACGCCCCAAATTACCTCTCGCGATTTCGTGCCGATGGAGGATCGAGTCCCCGGGAGCGGGCAGGCGGGCGCAAAGCGACAGCGGCGTGGGGCAAGTCAGCAGCGGAGTCCAGCAGCTTGCAAGCGCCTCCTTCGCTAAGTCTGTGGAGCAGCCTGAGTGGGAGCGGTGACCCTGGATTCTTGCGCCGCTTCTGAGGGTGCTTCTCGCGGCCTCCGGTTCTCAGCGGCAGTGATCAAGGATACACCGCGCCGGCCGTCGGAGCGCGCAATTGCGCCGCTACTAAGTGAGGTCGAAAGCAACGCTGTAATGGCCGGAGGTGTTACGGAGGCGAACCTGCCGCAAGCCTCTAAAAACTCGCGCCGATCGTCTTCTTCTTCTGAAGGTGACATCGTACGCCTCATAATTTTTTGAATATAGAAAGTTGGTCGATGGCAGAGTTAAGAGGTTCAATCACGAAATGTAACCACACTCCGTTGGGAATCGAAGTCCTCACATGCTGCCTGGGGCACAAACCATCAATTGCGATCTGAGTGCCCCATGAAGATCATCCTGGTTCGACGGATTCACAAGAGCACTTTAACCCCGCGTGCGATCAAGTTGGAGAGCACCAAGTGGCAAAAGCGACCAAGAGCAAGCGCAAAGAGTACACCAAGGACGATGTCAGGCTAATCAAGGCACATTCCAAGGCTCGCAGGCCGGTGGCCCAAGTTTCTAAGCTGATGAAGCGATCAGAGGGTTCGTTGAGGCAAAAGGCGCGTAGTCTTGGAGTTGGCTTGGGCCATCAGCGCTAACCTGGTGCAAAGAGATGGCAAGCCGCGTAGGCGGGTAGGTCCCTCATCGCTTGAGAAATATAGTCCGAGGGTTCGACGGCTGGACAAAGGCCCGATGGCACCAGAGCCGGGCCCGTCTTCGCGAACCTGCCGATCGGCGTCGGCGCGGTCGTGTCCCCGGTGGTGGTGTAGCTCGGTAGAGCAAAGCCGCCCGGACGCGCGCCGTCACATAGTGCCGTAGCGGGCGGGCGGCTTTGGGGTGGTCACCGGCAGTTCGCCGGTAGGGTCGGGTTGCTGACACCAACCTGATTCGAGGAACCACCGATGACCGATGAGATGATGAACCTCCGCACGCTCGTGGAGAAGACCCCTGATGCGGATCTACTGCGCGAGATGATCGGCTTTGCTGCCCAGCGATTGATGGAGCTGGAAGTGGAAGGCCAGACCGGGGCCGCCTACGGCGAGAAGAACCCGGAGCGTCTGGCACAGCGCAACGGCTACCGCGACCGGACCTGGGAGACCCGCGCCGGCACGGTCGAGCTTCGTATCCCCAAGCTGCGCAAGGGCTCCTACTTCCCGGGCTTTCTGGAGCCGCGCCGGATGGCCGAGAAGGCGCTCACCGCCGTGGTGCAGGAAGCCTATGTGCAAGGCGTCTCGACCCGCTCGGTGGACGACCTTGTTCAGGCCCTGGGAATGAGCGGCATCTCCAAGAGCCAGGTCTCGCGGCTGTGCGCGGAGATCGACGACAAGGTAAAGGCAATTCCTCGGCCGTCCGATCGAGGGCGACTGGCCGTATCTGTGGATCGACGCTACCTACGTGAAGGTGCGCCAGCAGGGGCGTATCGTATCTGTCGCGGTGATCGTCGCGGTCGGCGTCAGCAGCGACGGCCGGCGCGAGGTTCTCGGCATGGACGTCGGGCCCTCCGAGGCCGAGACGTTCTGGACGGCATTCCTGCGCAAGCTCGCCCGCCGCGGCCTGCGCGGCGTCAAGCTGGTCGTCTCCGACGCCCACGAGGGCATCAAGGCCACCGTGGCCAAGGTGCTCAACGCCTCTTGGCAGCGTTGTCGCGTCCACTTCATGCGCAATGCGCTGGCCCATGCCGGCAAGAGCGGCCGTCGCGTCGTCTCCGCCTTCATCGCCACCGCGTTTGCTCAGGACGATGCCGAGGCCGCTAAAATGCAGTGGCGCAAGGTCTCCGACCAGCTCCGTCCCAAGCTGCCCAAGCTTGCCGGCTTCCTCGACGAGGCCGAGACCGACGTGCTCGCCTACATGACGTTCCCACCGCAGCACCGGACCAAGCTGCACTCGACCAATCCGATCGAGCGGCTCAACGGTGAGATCAAGCGGCGCACCGAGGTGATCGGCATCTTCCCCAATGAGGACGCCATCGTCCGCCTCATCGGCGCGATCCTGCTCGAGCAGAACGACGAATGGGCCGTCCAGCGCGCCCGCTACATGACGCTGGAAACTATCGCTCCGTTGAGCGATGATCCAACCGTCAGCCTCCCGGCTATCGCCAGCTGACCAGTCCGGCTCTTGCCGGCGAACGCGGTCTCCCACCGCCAGTTACACCACGCTTAGGGACACGATCGAGTATTGCGCAAACACGGGTCGGAACGTGGCCGAGTGCTGAATCGCCCGTGCGAACCTCCGCACAGGCAACCGGATGGCTTCCCCTCCAACAATCACTGTGGTCCGAGAGAAGGTTGGAAGGGCCGAAACAATAAATCCGCTTACTACTCCTTCACTGCCCACGATTGTTGAGTCAACTTCGCGATCTTCGTCGACCGGAACGGCCAAGCTGACAAAATTTGGGCCGCAGGGAAAATGCAGCGCATCATTGGGATCCCCAGGGTGGGTTAAAACCTGGCCGGCAACGATTTGGCGGATCTCGAGGTAGGGCTGGATTAGCAGAAGGTCTTCATCGCTGAGATTTCGAAGAAGATTATTGGCCGGACGCGTGGTGGCGGCTTTATGCGCCGGAGGCGGTCGCATCATTTATCCGGAATGTTCTAGGACGATCGGCGCTTTCACCTTAGTTCCACAAACCGGAACTGACTGTGCAAATGTGCACACACGCGCGATTTGAGAGAGAGCTCGCCCCTTCTCCTGATGATTTCCAAAGAGAGCCACGCCTCCACTTCCGGGGCAGGCGTGGCCAAGGCGACAGGCGTGCGAAGGCGGCCGAGCTACTCGAGAACGTCAAGATCTGATAGATCGCGGGGGGCAGCCTGAAGGAGCCTCTCGAGCAGTGCGGTAGTCGCGGCACGACTGAAGAGATCGGCTGGGTACCGCCTGATGCTTTGCACGCGACTGATGCATTTTCAGGATTAAGGTGATCGTCCGCGTGGCCCTATTGGGCGAAGTCAACGATGGAGCGTGCGGCCCAGATCTAGCGCGATAACGGCGTATCGGCGATGTCGAGCAACGCGCCGAGCCCCTGACGCAGGCGGCGGGTCGCGACGCTATCGTTGGCAAGTCCAAACACTGCCAGCGAGCGCGCGGTGACACCGCGCGTCCGAGCTCGAAGTCCGTCATGGACGCATCCGGCTGGTTGGTGTCGATCAGGCTGAGCCAGCTGCGCCCGTCGGTGACCGCCGGCAAGATGAAGTTCACGATGTCATGGTGGGCGTTGTAGACCAGAAGCATCGTCGCATCCGAGCCGCGTCGCTTGATGCCGGTCTCCTGGGCGCGCCCGTCGAGCAGCATGCCAAAGCACTTGGCGTTGCCGTCCTGCCATTGCTCGTCGGTCATCTCTTCGCCGGACGGTGACAGCCAGGTCACGTCCTTGACGTCGAGTTCTTCATGGTGGGAGCCGATCAGGAACCGGCTGCGATAGAGGATCGGGAAGGCCTTGCGTGTCGCAATCAGCTTGCGCGTGAATTCACGAAGATTGCGGCCGTTTGCCGAGATACCCATCCAGTCGAGCCAGGTGGTCTCGTTGTCCTGGGCATACGCATTGTTGTTGCCTCGCTGAGTGTGTCCAAACTCGTCGCCCGCGAGCAGCATTGGCGTGCCGTGGGACAGCAGCATCGTCGCGAGCATGTTCCGCTTCTGGCGTTCGCGCAGCGCCGTGATCTCTTGATCGTCCGTGGCTCCTTCGGCGCCGCAATTCCAGGAATGGTTGTTGCTGTGGCCGTCGCGATTGTTCTCCCCGTTCGCCTCGTTGTGCTTTTCATTGTACGAGACGAGATCATTGAGGTTGAAGCCGTCATGCGCGGTGACGAAGTTGACGCTCGCCCATGGCCGCCGCCCCCGCTTGTTGAAGAGATCGCCGGACCCTGACACACGTTTGGCAAGGTTTGCCAGCGTGCCTTCATCACCCTTCCAGAAGGCGCGCACGGTATCCCTGAACTTGTCATTCCACTCGGCCCAGCCGGGCGGAAACTGGCCGACCTGGTAGCCGCCAGGGCCGATGTCCCAAGGCTCTGCGATCAGCTTGACGCTGGACAGCACCGGATCCTGACGGCAGGCGTCGAGGAAGCCACCGCCTTCGTCGAAGCCATAGGGCTCGCGCGCGAGGATGGTGGCCAGGTCGAAGCGGAAACCGTCGACCCGCATCTCCGTCGCCCAATAGCGCAGGGAATCCGCAACCAGTTGCAGCACCCGTGGGTGGGAGAGGTTCACCGTATTTCCGGTGCCGGTATCATTGATGTAGTAGCGCTTCTGGTCCGGCAGCAGGCGGTAATAGCTGGCGTTGTCGATCCCCTTGAACGACAAGGTCGGGCCGAGTTCGTTGCCTTCCGCCGTGTGATTGTAGACGACGTCGAGGACGACCTCGATGCCATGGGCATGGAACTGGTTGACCATTTCCTTGAATTCGTTCGCGAACGGCGTCCTCAGGTAACGCGGCTCTGGCGCGAAGAAGGCAATGGAATTGTAGCCCCAGTAATTGCGCAGGCCCTTGTCGACCAAGTAGCTATCGTCGACGAAGGCATGGATCGGCAGCAGCTCCGCACTGGTGATCCCGAGCAAGCGCAGATACGCGGGGATTTCCGAATGCGCGAGGCCGGAGAACGTGCCGCGGTCTGCCTCGGGCACCAGCGGATGCAGCTGCGTAAAACCCTTGACGTGCATTTCGTAGACGATCGTCCGCTCCCACGGTACCTCGGGTTTGCGCGCCGCGCCCCAGGTGAACGCGGGGTCGATGACGCGGCACTTCTGCATCAGCGGCGCGCTGTCGCGCTCGTCATAGGAGAGGTCCTTGTCGGCGTGATCGAGCTGGTACCCGAACAGCTCGGGCGCCCAACGCAGTTGCCCGACCAGCTGCTTGGCATACGGATCGAGCAGGAGCTTGTTGGGATTGAAGCGGTGTCCGGCGTCAGGCTCATAGGGTCCATGGACGCGATAGCCGTAGACGGTGCCGGGACGGGCCGAGGGCAGATAGCCGTGCCAGACCTCGTCGGTGTATTCCGGAAGCTCGATCCGCTCGAGTTCGGTTTCACCGTTGTCGTCGAACAGGCAGAGCTCGACATTGGTGGCGTGGGCCGAGAACAGCGCGAAATTGACCCCGAGGCCGTCCCAGGTGGCGCCGAGCGGAAACGGTTTGCCCTCGGTGATACGGGATCGGCGGAGGCTCGACGCCGCCCGCGTCAGGGCGTCGTCCGATTGCGTCTTTTGGTCCATGTCTGCCCCCGATGACAATCCGGTCAGGATGTCGGCGCTGGTGTGGGTATCTCGGTTGCGGCCTGCTCGGTGGCCGCAGCCGAGGCGATCACGGCCGCGGGAGGTACGTCGGCCGGCTTGGCCGGCGGGTTGGCGCGCTGCTTGGCGACTTCCTTGCTGATCGCGGAGATCGAATTGCCGATACGCTCGGCGATCGCGGTCAGCTCGGCATCGGACAGACCCAAACGTTTTCTCACGAGGCGCATTTGAGTGCGGTCGGTCAGGTCGAGCTTGTTGCGAATCGGTTTTGGCGTCGAGCGGCGCATGGTGGCAACTCCTGTGTGTTGGTCGTAACAGTCGCCTGATCATTCCGTTCCAGCGGGTAGCAAATGGCGTTAGCTGGTCGCGCTTATCTCCAGACCGGCGGAAGGTATGGGCATCCGGATCGCCTCTTCGGTTGCGGGTTCACGGTGGCAGGGCTCGGATCGGCTGTGGCTGGCGCGAACGCCTGTGGCGAGGAACGAATGCACGCACGCCAGCTTTTTCCTGCGCAGGCATCCTTTCAAGCGATCGTAACGACCGACCCATCGCGGTTCGCCGAGGCATGCCCAACTCCGTGCATGGGCGCGAAAGGGAAAGATTTGATTCAGAGACTGGGAATTGCCGGACAGGCCCGGCGACACGGTGCTTACATCGTCGATCAGGGGATAAGCTTCAACCTCTGGGCCCCGACGGCTCGCTCGGTGGAGTTGCTGGAGGTGGGGCGACCGCCACAGCGGATGGTGGGCGATGACGACGGCTGGTACCAGCTGCTCAGCCCGACAGCGCATGTCGGCACGCGCTATCAGTTTAGGATCGACCAGGACCTCATCGTCCCGGATCCGGCCTCGTTCTTCCAGCCTGATGATGTCGGTGCGCCCAGCGAGGTGATCGATACGTCGGGGTTACGTGATGCCACCCTCTATCCGGGGCGGCCATGGGCGGACGCCGTGATCTACGAGCTGCACGTCGGCACCTTCAGCGAGGAGGGGACGTATGCCGGCGTCGAGAAGCGGCTGCCCCATCTGCGCGATCTCGGCATCACGGCCATCGAGCTGATGCCGATCAACGACGTCCCCGGCCGGCACAATTGGGGTTATGACGGCGTGCTGCTGAATGCGCCCAATGCTCGCTACGGCAGGCCGCAGGATCTCAAGCGGCTGTCGCGGGCAGCCCACGATCTCGACATCATGGTCTACCTCGACGTGGTCTATAACCACTTCGGACCGCAGTTGAATTATCTGCACAGCTACGCGGAGAATTTCTTCAACAAACGCCACAGCACCGGCTGGGGGCCTGCCGTCAACCTCGAGGGACGCGATGGCGCGTTCGTGCGCGAGTTCCTGATCGAGAACGCGCTGATGTGGTTGCGCGACTACGGCTTCGACGGGCTACGCTTCGATGCCGTTCATGCGCTGAAGGACGATTCCGAACGGCATTTCCTGGTCGAGCTTGCCGAGACCATCCGGCATGAATTGCCGGGCCGGCGCGTGCATCTGATGCTGGAGAATGAGGCCAATCAGGCGCACCTGCTGGACCGAGTGGACGGAGCCCCGAGATATTACGACGCCCAGTGGGGTGACGATTTCCACAATGCGCTTCATGTCCTGCTGACGGGAGAAGAGGAGGGATATTACCGCGCGTTTGCGGACAAGCCGCTCGAACACCTTGCGCGATCGCTCACGGAAGGTTTTGCCTACCAAGGCGAGATCTTCGCGCTTCATAACGAGCCTCGCGGCGAGCCGAGCGCCCATCTGCCGCCGGACGCCACGATCTTCTTCGCGCAGAACCATGATCAGATCGGCAATCGGGGTTTGGGCGAGCGACTATCAAAATTGGTGAGCCCGGAAAAGCTTTGCCAGGCGATGGCGTTGGTCTTGCTCAATCCGCACATTCCGATGCTTTTCATGGGGGAGGAAGCGGCTGTCGAAACGCCGTTCCTGTTCTTTGCAGACTGGACGGGACAAGCCGCCGAGTTGACGCGGGAAGGGCGGCGCAAGGAGTTTTCCCACTTCAAGGCCTTCTCGACGCCCGAAATGCGTGCCAGGATTCCAGACCCGTGCGACGAAACGACGTTTCAGGCCTCGAAGCTCGACTGGAATAGCATCGACCATTCTCCCGGGAGCGCCAAGTTTCGGACGCTGACGACGCAGCTGCTGAAGATACGGCACGACAAGATCGTACCTCTTATCAAACAGGGCTTCGTTTCGGCGCGACGTGAGCTACTGGGCCAGGATAGCGGCAGTGGCGGTGTGGACGTGCGCTGGCAGACTGAGAGGGGGGACATTCTGCAGATTGTCGCCAACTTTGGCGACCACCAGCTGCCCATGCCGGATTTGGTCGCAGGCGATTGCTTGTGGCGAGGAGTCCCCGCAGAATCGGGAGCGCTACTGCCAGGCGATATCACGGTACAACTTGGTCAGCTCTGAGACGCCAAAGGACGATGTTAGTGGGCAAGAGGGATCAAGGGCCTTGTCGATTTACACGCACTGAAGACGTCAGTGCCCTAAGTGGAACTTCGAGGTCCCAAATTTGCGTTCTCCGGCGGACTAGAGGGCATCCCACAGTGCTTTGCCCGCCCGGATGCGAGCTTCCGATGCGCTTCAGCCTGTTGCAAAGCTGTTCTTTCAGCCCGAGTCCGGCTCACCGCTCGCCAGCCGCTCGACCCGAATAGCCTATTCAAGATACTCTGTCAGCAATTTCACCCGAGTGCCGACGCGTTGGGTACTACTACACCCCGGGACGTGCGTCGCCCCTTGGGAGCGTCGATTTGCCGAATGGATGCTCGGCCGTCTCGCGACGCTGGCGCATGGCTTGCGGGTTCGCATCGAGGCACTGCTGCACAGCTGCAAAGTACATGTTCATGCTCCATCGTGTGCTGCCCTGAATTGCCCGATCCTTGGTGGGTCGGTCGTCAGCGTCGTATTGATGTTCAGCAGAAAACTGCCACGGCGCATCGATGTAGTTAGCGCCGCTGGCCGACATCGAACTTGTACGTCAATACCAGTTATGAAAAATTGCGACGCTTTTCATAGCCTAGACTTCTCCGACGTTTTCTGTTCCTCGCTAAGGCTCTCCATTCTGCTCTTTGCTTCCTTGATGTGGACTGCGGCTCGCCCCAGAGTAGCTCCTTCGGCTGTGAAGGAGGCCTAATCTTGAGACGGCGTGGTCCAGACCTCGAAGACGATATCGAAGTTGAACGTGGTGCAGCCGCAGATGAGTTGATGCCCCGCCATCTGTGTCGCCTCCCATTTGCGCAGCGGTTGACCTGCACCATCACGGAGGCCTGTGAAGTGAACTCGGGCGCACTAAGTTTTATGAACTTATCGGGGATGGTCGAGTGGCCAAGAGTTGGACGACGTTTTTCATCTGAGGCTGCGAAGTCGCTGTCAAAATTCCATAACATCCGATTTGCGAATGTCCGGAGTTCGCGCAAAGCGGACTAGAGTCGCCCAGGCGGCCGAAGGCCGCCCGGAGTCACTCCTCGCGGCAGGCTATTGCGGCGCGGGAACCGCGACAACTATTGCTCAACTTCGCTCGCCGCCGACAAGGTAGGCTGTTCGCGCATCGCTGGCCGGTAGCGCTTGGTTAGTTTGGCTATCCGGATTTTCGTGTGGATCCGCGGACGGATTGACGTTTTTCGAGCTGACTTGCGAGAGGGACGAGAATTAGCAAGAATCGCCACGGTTGGACGACGCAAGTCGGCTGCAGGTGAGACGCGCGGTCCGAGCGGTTGGCTGGCGCGGACAGGGCACGGCTCAAAGGCGCCGATATGCGCCCACTATCGCAGTAGGCTTCAGCGTCGACGGCGAAAACCGCTTGGCGAATTGACGAATGTCAGTGCGAGCTTGCGGAAACCCAAAGAGCATGCCGTCTGTTGCCTTGCGCACAATTCACTAAGCGGCGCGCGGTTTGGGGATCAGATCGCGGATCTTCAATGCCTTGATCGCGGTCGAACGCTAAACCGGTACCTCCTTTTGCTGATCGCACTCGGGGGCGAAGCGGCATCGCCGAGGGAAGACGATGATGAATATTGAACGATATACCGAGCGCTCGCCCGGTTTCATCCAGTCCGCGCAGTCGCTGGCGATGCGCGAAGGTCATCAGCAGTTTTCCACCCTGCATCTGCTGAAGGTCCTGCTGGATGACAGCGAGGGGCTTGCTGGCGGTCTGATCGACCGCGCCGGCGGCGATTCCCGTGCAATCCTGAAGGCGACCGAGGATGCCCTGAACAAGCTGCCAAAGGTCTCCGGCTGCGCATGGTGAAGAAATAGGCGATCAGCTCCTGGATCATGATGCCCCAGAGCAGGGTGCCGGTGAGGACGAAGATCTCCTTCTCCTCATTGGGAATGCGCCGCGAATCCAAGATGTGGAAGACTCGCATTGATAATAGGCCGCATGGCAGCGGGGCTGCCGCTTTGAGAAAGAGTGCTGTGTGGGACGCGTGCGGAAGCTCCTGGGAAGTGGCCCAGGGAGCATTTCCTGCTAGTTGCTGAGCTTGATGAAGTTCGGGAACTTGACGTCGACCGTGGCGACGTCCTTGGGCCAGACCGCGCTCTGCTTGCCGTTCTGCCATTGCAGCATCAGGCCGGTGATCAAGCCCTTGCCATATTTTATCGAGTGCGTGAACGGGTCGTCCTTGCCGTAGAACTGGACGCGGCCAATGGTGCCTTCCCAGTCGGTCTTCTCCAGCGCAGCAACGAGCTTGTCCGCCTCGGTCGAACCGGCCCGTTTCACCGCATCGGCAATGTAATAGACCTCGTCATAGGCAGTGTAGCCGGCATACGACGGATAGTTACCGAACTTCTTCTTGAAGTTCTCCGCGAACGGCACCGACTTCGGCGTGACAGCCACACCCGGTCCCGAGACGCCCTGATAGAGGACGCCTTCCGCGGCCTGGTTGGTGTCCTTACCGAACGTTTCGTTGGTGGCTTGCGAGGAGATGCCGAACATCGGGATCGGCACCTGCTGGTTCTTCCACTGCACCGTCGGCTGCACACCGACATGGGAAATGCCGGTGATGATCACGTCGGGCTTGGAGCCCTCGATCTTATTGAAGATCGGCGTAAAATCGGTGGTGTCAGGGGAGAAGCGGATGTGGTCGAGCACTTTCAGCCCGATTTTGGGCAGGCATTCCTCGTAGCCGATGTCGAGCGGCTTGGTCCAGGCAGCGTCCTCGCTCATGATGACTGCTGTCTTCATGTGCATCTTGTCGACGAGCAAGTCCTTGGCGCCATCGCAAACCGAGAGCGCCAGGGCCGCCGAAGTCAGATAGCCGTGGAAGGTGTACTTGTTCTTCTCGTAATCGGCATGGACGCTCTTGCTGATCTCGTTGGAGGCAGCACCGGGCGTGACGAACGGTGTCTTCAGCCGCGAAGCCCACGGTTCCAGCGCAAGTACGACCTCGCTGATGTAGCTTGCGATGACTGCGTTGACCTTGTCCTCGTTGACGGCACGCTGGAAGGCACGCACAGAATCCGCGGAAGAGGAGTGATTGTCGTAGGAGATAATTTCGATCTTGCGTCCATCGACGCCGCCATTGGCGTTGATCTCGTCAGCGGCAAGTTGCGCCGCCTGTGGGATGGAGGCGCCGGCGATCGCCTGCGCTTCCGCGATAACGCCGATCCGAAGTGGATCCGCCGCAAGTGCCGCGCCTGGTGCCGTCATCAGCACACTGGCCGCAGTACCAAGTGCTATTCGCAACGCAACAGAGAGTCTCTTTTTCATGTTGTTCTCTCCCTTCAACAGGCCTCTTGTGAGCCATTGGGGCGCGACTATAGCGGCCTACAGATTCTCGGCAAGTGAAACTGCATTCATGATTGCGGGGAGCGGCCTCGCATACTGGCATCCGAGAAGGGCGGCGCGACGAGTATTCAAGTGTGGTTGGACTTCCGAAACGAGCTCAGCGCACCTGACTCACGCCATCTCCCTCAGCGCGCTTTGGTCCGGAACGACCGCAGCATCTTGGCCAAGCCGGGAGCGGCGGCACTCAGCTCGTCCAGATGTATGCGCGAGAGCGATCGCAGCTTCTGCTCGCCCTTGGCCGTCAGCTTGACGAGAACGCGCCTTGTGTCCTCGGGATCGGCTTCCCGGCCGATCAGCTTGAGTTTCGCCATGCGATCCACCAGCTCCACCGCCGTATGGTGCCGGATCAGGAGGAAGCCGGCGATGTCGCCAATGCTGGCGCCGCCGGGGCTGGCGAACCCCTTGATCGCCAGCAACGCCTGATGCTGCTGTGGCGTCAGCCCGGCGTTCTGGGCCGCGGCTTCGCTGAAAGCAAGGAAGGTTCGCAACTGGTAGCGGAATCGGGCTAGCGCCGCGTAGTCGGCCTCACGCATCGCGCCGCCCTTGGCGGGCACGCCATGCGCCCTGCGTCCAGTCTTCCGCTTTGATTCAGCCATTCCTGCCTTCGACGTCAGCCCGCCGGCGAAGCGGTCGCTGCCGAGACTATCAAGGAAGGACGGCGGGACCAATCGGCGGGGCCGCGGATGCACAAATATCCGGTGCTCCCCAGCTGCCTATTCGAAGCTGGACAGCAGGATCTTGACCAGGATGACCTGGAACGCGATCGGGATGCGGACGCTCTTCCGCCTGATCGAGCGCTGCAGCGCGCCCGCGATCTCGGCGCTGGTCAGGTTACCGGCCGCCGCATCGGTGATCAACTCGCCCCACATCTGCGACAGCGAGCCGCCGGGCGGGATCACGGGCTTGATGGTCACGCCGCAGCCCTGCGCCCAGTCGACGATCTCCCGCATGGTGTGAGGACCGCAGTTGCGCGCAGTTGCGAGGCGCTCGGCCGTCAGCGCGCGCAGCAGTTCACGCGAGGGCGACCAAGTCCCCTTCGGTGGCTGCTCGCCGGTGAGTTCGACCGCGAGCTCCTTCAGGACATTCTGGGCGCGCCCGCTCAGCTTCTGCATCGGGCCAAGTTCCCGTTTCGCCTGAATGGCGCCAACCGCTAGTCCCCGCTTGCCGGCAGACCGGTTGCGCGGCTCGGACATGCGGGCCGCATCGCTGGACTGCGGCGCCGCACGCGTGTCGCTCCCCTCTCTGACCGGCCACGCCGCCTCCTGCAACTCCGCCTTTTGCGGCCAAGAGCGTCGCTTCCGGGCACCCGCTATCGTCGTTTGCCGCGCCATTTCTCCCGCTGAACCCTCCAGCCTCTTACTCACAAAGACTAATATATATCGCAATCCGATATGTTTTCACGTGACAATTTTTGTCGTTCGACCAAAGGCGAAATTGACAGAAGGACTTCACAAGCAATGTTTACGTGCAGGAGCTACACGCGGATGTGACGTGCCCGGTGCAGGCAGGCCCTCGAGGTCTGCTGCCGCCGGACAGGTCGTGTTGTGCCTGCAAACAAGAATGACATTCGGAGGAAACGATCATGACCGACAATCTCATCCGCCGCGGCCTCTCGCGCCGCAGCCTGCTCCAGACCACTGCAGGTCTCATCGGCGGCTCGGTGCTGCCGGCAATGCCGGCCCTTGCCGAGGACAGGCCGATCGGCACTTATCCTGCGGGCGTGTCCGGGTCCACGGCCTTCATCGGAATCTCGGTGCCGCGCACCGGCACCTATGCCGTCCAGGGCGAAGACGAACTCAAGGGCTATCAACTCGCGATCGAGCACATCAACAGCGGTCACGACCTGATCAAGAAGATCTCGCCGAAGACCAGCAAGGGCGTGCTCGGCAAGGAGCTCAAGTTTGGCGTCGCGGATTCCGCGGCCAAGCCGAACGAGGCGGTGCAGGCGCAGCAGCGCTTCATCAGCGAGAACAAGGCGATCATGATCACCGGCGGCACCTCGAGCGCGGTCGCGGTCGCGCTCAACAAGCTCGCCCAGCGCGAGAAGGTGATCTTCGTGTGCGGCATTTCCGGCTCGAACGACACCACCGGCAAGGACTGCGTCCGCTACGGCTTCCGCCAGAACTTCTTCGGCCAGACCGCCGCCGCGGCGATCGGCCCCGTCATGGCCAAGGAGTTCGGCAAGGGCAAGAAGGCTGCGTATCTCACGCCGGACTACACCTACGGTCACACCGTCACCAAGTCGATGCAGGACTTCCTTGCGACCGCCGGCTGGACCACCGTGACCAACCAGGTGGCGCCGCTCGGTGCGCCTGACTACTCCTCATATCTTCTGAACGTCGCGAATTCCGGCGCCGACGTGCTGATCAACGTCAACTGGGGCCACGACGCGGTGCTGTCGACCCAGCAGGCCAAGCAGTTCGGTGTCCTCGACAAGATGAAGCTGGTGGTACCGTATCAGGTGCCGTTCATTGCCCGGGAGACCGGCGGCTTGATGCAGGGCGTCTACGCTGCCACCGACTATTGGTGGACACTTGAGGACAAGTTCCCGCTGGCCAAGATGTTCAACGAGGCCTTCGAGAAGAAGTACGGCTACAAGCCGGAATGGGGCGCGGAGAACGCCTATGTCAGCTTCGCGCACTGGGCCCGCATGTGCGAGCAGGCCGGCAGCTTCAACCCGCCCGATGTGATCAAGGCCTATGAGAAGGGCGAGACGATCCCCTCGCTCGTCGGCGACGTGCATTACCGTCCCGAGGACCATCAGTGCGTCCGCCCGGTGGTCATCGTAAAGGGTAAGCAGCAGAAAGACATGAAGAACAAGGAAGACTGGTACGACGTGGTCGAGGTCGTCCCCGGCGACGGCCTGATGCAGAAGCCGGACGCCTTCGGCTGCCATCTCGGCGACTACAGCTGAGCCCGCTCTAAGCCCTGTGACGCCGCGGGCTGCCCTCTGCTCCGTGCGGCGTCACCTTTTTGGCGCGCTCCGTCGCGCCTGCGCAGCAGTGACCATTTCATGATCAGTTGGCCCAACCTCGTTTCGCAGCTTTTCAACGGGCTGGCGCTCGGCGCGCTGCTCGCGCTGATCAGCTCCGGTCTGACCATCATCTACGGCACGCTCGGCGTCCTCAACCTCGCCCATGGCGCGATGTTCATGATCGGCGGCTACGCCGGCTTTGTCGCCTACCAGTACACGGAATCGTTCGTCCTCGCCGTTATCGCGGGATCGCTGTTCGTGATGCTGCTCGGCGTGCTCATGGAACGCGTCATCATCCGCCATTTCTATCATCGCCCGCACGAGGATCAGCTGCTGGTGACCTTCGGGCTCGGTATCTGCTTCGTCGAGCTCGTGCGCCTGATCTTCTCGAGCCAGTCGCAGCTGGTGCCACCCCCGGCGATGTTCCGGGGCATCACTAATCTCGGCTTCATGTTTTATCCGACCTACCGCCTCGCCGTGGTCGGCATCGTCGCCATCGCCCTCGGCGCGCTGTTCATCATCCTCTACCGGACCAGGCTCGGCATGATCGTGCGCGCCGGCATCGAGGATTCTGTGATGGTCGATTCGCTCGGCATCAACGTCTATCGCGTCTTCATGGTCGTGTTCGGCATCGGTGCAATGGCCGCCGGCTTTGCCGGGATCGTCAACGCGCCGGTGGTTTCGCTGACACCGGGCATCGGTGACGACATCCTGGTCCAGACGTTCGTGGTGGTGGTGATCGGCGGCGTCGGCTCGTTCCCCGGTGCGATCCTCGGCGGCCTGATTGCCGGCGAGATCATCAGCGTCACCTCCATGTTCAACCCCGGCTACGCCTATGTGATGCTGTTTGCGGTGATGACGCTCGTACTCGTGGTGCGACCGCATGGCCTGCTCGGCGTTCAGGGCCGCGAGTAAGTGATTTCGTCATGCTCAAGCAACGTCAGTTCCTGATCGAGACGCTAACGGCCATCGGCCTGATCGCGGCTCCGTTTGTGCTGCCCCATCTCGGCTTCGCGCCGAACACCGTCAATCGAATCCTGGTCTGGGGCCTATTCGGGCTCGGCTTCGACATCCTGTTCGGCTTCACGGGGTTGTTGTCGTTCGGCCAGTCCGCCTTCTATGGCACCGGCGGCTTCGTCGCGGCCTATCTCCTGACGCGCGCCGGCTTCAGCAACGTGCTGGGCGCGCTGATCATCGGCATGATCGCCGCCGCCGTGACCGGTTATCTTGTCGGCCTGATCGCGCTGCGCCGGACCGGCATCTATTTCGCCATGATCACCGTGGCGATCGCGCAGGTGTTCTTCTTCGTCGAGTTCAATCCGCTCTCGGATTTTACCGGCGGCGAGAACGGCCTGCCCGGCGTCCCGACGCCGAGTTTCAATCTCGGCTTCACCACGGTCCACTTCACCAACGGCTGGTCGCTCTATCAATTCATCGCTCTGTGCTATTTCATCGGCGTCATCATCGCGCTCAGGATCGTCCGCTCGCCGGTCGGGGCGATTCTGAGCGCGATCCGGGACAATCCGCTGCGCGCCACGGCCGTCGGCCACAACATCCATGGCTACAAGCTGACTGCTTTCGTGATCGCCGCCGCCTATGCGGGGTTTGCCGGCGGCCTCCTCGGCGTGCTCCAGGCCTTCATGCCGCCGGACGCGTTCACGTTCGACACCTCCGGCCAATTGGTGATGCAGACCGCCATTGGCGGCAGGAGCACGCTGTTCGGGCCGCTGGTCGGCGCGGCGGTCTGGCTCTTCCTGCAGGACTTCCTGCAGGCCGCGTTGGGCCTCGGAGCCGCCTGGAAGCTCGTGCTGGGTGTCGTGTTCGTGCTGCTGGTCTGCTTTCTGCGCGGCGGCATCATCGGCGGCCTCGCCGATCTCTATCGCCTCGCCTCCGGCAGGCGTAAGCGGACGGAAGCAGAGGCTGAACAAGAGGCTACGGACGCCGCGCCGACACGGCAACCTGCGCCAGCATCGATGCAGGCCAAAGAAGTCGAACATCCTGCGTATTCCAGGCCGATCCTGAAGGCCACAGGTCTCACCAAACGCTATGGCGGCCTCGTCGCCAACAGCGACATCGATTTCAGCGTCAATCAGGGCGAGCTGCGCGGCATCATCGGTCCTAACGGCGCCGGCAAGTCGACTTTCTTCAAGATGTTGACCTGCGAGGTCGCCCCGACGTCGGGCCAGATCGTGTTCGAGGGCCGCGACATCACGGGACTGAAGATCACCGAGGTTTGCCAGCTCGGGCTCACCAAGAGCTACCAGGTCAACCAGCTCTTCACCGGCCTCACCGTTCGCCAGAACCTGACGATCGCCGCGCTTGCCGAGCTGCGCGGAAAATTCCGGCTCGATTTGTTCCGCAAGCTCTCGGGCATCAAGGGCCTGGCCGAGCAGGTCGAGCACACGCTGGCCCTTGTCAATCTGACCCGCCGCGCCGACACGCCCGTATCCGAGCTCGCCTATGGCGAGAAACGCAGGCTGGAGATCGGGCTTGCGCTCGCAACCTCGCCGCGCCTGCTGCTGCTCGACGAGCCGCTCGCCGGCATGAGCCCGCGCGAGCGGGTCGAGACCGTTAAGTTGCTCAAGTTGATCGCGCGCGGCCGCACCATGATCATCATCGACCACGACATGGATGCCCTGTTCGAGCTGGTCGAGCGCATTACCGTGCTCCAGGAAGGCCGCGTGCTGGTCTCCGGAACGCCCGAGGAAATCAAGACCAACGCCGCGGTGCAGGAAGCCTATCTCGGCGGCGTCCACGGAGAGATCGCCGCATGAGCCTGATCGAGGTCAACGGCCTGAACAGTTATTACGGGGACTCCCACATCCTGTTCGACGTCGCCATGCATGTCGACCGTCACGAGGTGGTGGCACTGCTCGGCCGCAACGGCGCCGGCAAGAGCACCACGCTGAAGAGCCTGATGGGCGTCGTGACACCCCGCAGCGGCAGCGTGAAATTCGACGGCATCGATATCGCCGGGCGCAGAAGCCACAAGATCGCGCAAGCGGGCATGCAACTGGTGCACGAGGAGCGCCGGATCTTCGGCAGCCTGTCGGTGGAGGAGAACATCCTCCTTGCACAGATCACCGCGCCCAAACGCTGGCCGCTCGGCCGCATCTACGAGATGTTTCCCCGGCTGAAGGAGCGTCGCAACAACCGTGGCACCGAGCTTTCCGGCGGGGAGCAGCAGATGCTCGCGATCGCGCGGGCGCTGGTGCGCGATCCCAAGATCGTGCTGCTGGACGAGCCGTTCGAGGGCCTTGCGCCTGTGATCGTCCAGGATCTCGTCAAGGCCTGCCGCGAGCTGGCGGCGGCCGGCCAGACCATCGTGCTGGTGGAGCAGAATCTGGCGGCGACGCTAGCGCTGGCGAGCCGGATCTACATCATCAACAACGGCCACATTGTGCACGAGGGGCCGGCGCAGGAGCTGAAGGCCCAGCCGGAACTGCTACAGCGCTATCTCGGCGTTTAGACGGATGTTTGAGCATGATCTCTTCGGAATGCCGCGGCACACTTTTCCGGATCATGCTCTAGCCGGCGAGCGCCGCGACCATCCGTCTGGCGTGATCGGCGAGCACGGCCATGTCTTCCTTGCGCGTCTGCGCCGGCAACAGCTCGATCCCGGACCTGACGGGCATGACGTGCATGTGCAGGTGAAAAACCACCTGGCCGCTGGCCGGCTCACTGAATTGCTGCAGGATAATACCCTCGGCGTCGAACGCCTTCATCGCCGCAATCGCGATCCGCTTAGCGGTTCTCGCAACCGCGGCGAGATCGTCATCGGCGATGTCGAGGATGCCGCGCGCCGGCGCGCGAGGAATGACCAGCGTGTGTCCGGGCGAGCGCGGCATAATATCCAGGAAGGCGAAGCTGCGGTCGTCCCTGAAAACTTCGAAGCAGGGAATCTCGCCGCGCAGGATCTTCGCGAAGACGTTCTGATCGTCATAGGCCGCCATGAACCCCTCCCATCGCTGCGAGGTACGATCAAACGCGCTCCTTTCCGTTGACGCAAGCAAGCCTGCCGATCTATCCACGATGCCAAGCGAGATGGTTCCATTGACGACAGGCTTTGATCCCGGAAACAGCATCGAGAGTGCGCGTCGCGCCCTCGCCGCGCGATTGCGATCGGCCGGCATCGAGGAGTCCGCTCTCGCCGCGCGCCTTCTCGTCGGCGCGGCTCTGGAGCTCGATCTGACCGGAATGGTGACGCAGGCGGCGCGAAAGCTTACGCTAGAGGAGACCGCGCGCCTCGAACGATATGCGTAGCAGCGCTATCTCGGCGTCTAGCGAGGCGCCGATCAGCGTGTCGAAACCGTCGATGGGGTCTTGTTCGCCGAGTTGCTTAGCGGTGTTCACGTACAGGAATACGACCATTATCCCTCTTCAACATACACTGGCCCAGGACGGACGACACCTCATGACCGCGGCACAATCCCGCCAGTCTGCTCGTCGTGATCGCCGGCTCGACCGGCCACGGCACAGCACGCCCGGATATCCGCCTGTCGTCCCAAATCGCTCGCGCAAGCCGGCGGCGACCTGGACGTTCATGAGAATGTTCTGCGCAAGTGGGTCAAGGAGTTCGGCTCGGACCCGGTACAGGCCTTTCCCGGCGGCGGACTGTGGCCTCCACCAACGGCTGATGCGCCTGCAAGGCCTGCGGGCGCGGCCGCGACGCCGGCGCTTGCCGAAGGACAGCGGCGATCGACAGCTCGAGACCGTGCCGGCGCGAACCTCCTTGACCGGCAGTTCACTGCCGAGCGGCCGAACCAAAAGTGGATCGCCGACTTACGTATCTCTGGACGGCCAAGGGCTGGCTCTACGTCGCAGCAGTGATCGACCTGTTCTCACACCGGGTGGTGGGTTGGTCTATGAGTGCCGCCATGACAGCTCAGTTGGTGACCGATGCCCTGCTGATGGCCGTCTGGCGACGCGGCAAGCCGGACGCGCTGTTGCACCAGTCCGACCAGGGCAGTCAGTAGACCAGCGAGCAGTTCCAGCGTTTGATGGCCGACCACGGCATTGTCTGCAGCATGAGCCGTTCCGGCAATGTCTGGGACAACGGGGCGATGGAGAGCTTCTTCTCGTCGCTCAAGACCGAACGGACGGAAGGCAAAACCTACAGGAGCAGAGACGAGGCGCAAGCCGATGTGTTCGACTACATTGTACGATTTTACAACACGACCCGCAGGCACTCGGCAATGGGCTATCTCAGCCCGGTTGAGTTCGAGCGCAAGGTGGGATTTGCTTAACCTGGTGTCCATCAAACCGGCAGCAGCTCACAACGGTGACCCAGAAAACGATGGAATTAGGCAGCCTCAGTAAAGCCGATTGAGCGATGGGCAAAATGGGCGAGCTTCGGCGCCATGGGGTCAAACTGCGCACTTAAATGTGCATGAGCCTTTGGCGCAATTGTTCTCGGCCAATGCTGCTTCACCCCGGGAGATCATACCCGCGCAGGAAGTGTTTTCTGCAGCAATGCGATTGAGCCTCAACAGTCAGACACGCCCTGGGCGGCCATGAGCGGACGATGCCGACGTGAGCTGGCGGTATCAGGTCGCGCGATAAGTCTTTGAAAACAAAGGCTCAGATTGGGTGCGGTACCGTTCGTAGCGCTCAGCTGTCTCGAACCCCCGACGCTGACCGCCGGCCTCGCGCCCGCGTGACGCCGGTAACGTGGGACTATTGTCATTCAAAGTACCAGAGGATGCGGGGCAGCGGTGGAAGCGGCTAACGATCGTCGTGTCTGCAGCGCGCCGGCGAGCCGCAGCCCGAGACTAGATTGAGCACTTTAGGTCTGACCACGATGACGTAATTGCGGTCAGCGCTCGTGGCGGGCAAGCTCCGTTATCGTCGAGCCCTCGCAATCAAATGATTCGAAGGAGCTCCCATGAAGCAGCACGTCGGACTGGACGTCTCCCGAAGAGAAACCGCTGTGTGCGTTGTCAACGAGACTGGTCAAAGTAATCTTCGCAGGAAAAGCGAAGTCTAATCCTGGAGCCTTGACTGACCTGCTTCGCAAACATGCGCCTCATGCCGAGCGTATCGGCTTTGAGACCGGGGCGATGGCGAGTTGGCTATGGCATGAACTCCGCAGGGTTGAGCTTCCGGTGGTCTGCATCGACGCTCGGCATGCGCACGATTGAGCACTTTAGGTCTGACCACCGATTGACCACCGAAATACCGTGAACAAACGGCGATGAGGTACTCAAGCAGAAGCGAACTTCATTGTTTTTATTGATCTTTTCGATCGCTATTTACGTTCGGGACCCAGGTGTTGCGGGTTCGTATCCGCGGCGGCTCGATTTACAATTCGGCCGTAACCTGTTGATCTGTATAGGCTGGTTCGCGTGTCTTTTTACACCTAAGTACCTCTGGTTGTTCATCAAACATCAGACTCTTAATCAGCGGGTCCCAGGTTCGAGCCCTGGTGCGCCCACCAAGCTTTTCAACGGCTTGGGTATCTGGCGATACGGGTATGCCAGCAAGCGATCAGCGGCCTTTCAGCCGATCACCGCCCTCAATTCGGATCGAGGAGTGATCGTGGTCTGTGCTCGTCTCTTTATTTTATTCTCGGCAAGATGCCCCACGTCGCTGAATTTAGTCCGGGCCGAAAACATGTGCATCGTACAACTGGATATTCGCAGCGCGTCATCGGACCGCTACTCGCGCTGAGGCGATCGATGTCTTGCGCAAGCGCGAGTCGCGCGTAGAGTTTCGGAACAATAGGACGCTTGCAGGTGATCTTGGTCAGGGTCACGACGGCTACAGCCGCGTGCGATACCTTGTTGCTCGGGGCGTTCGCGTGCGCGAGGCGGATGCCGATCGCCGCCTTTCTCCCGAGCGACGTGCTTCCGCTCTTCGTACTTTCTCCCGGAGCCGCTGCAATTGAGCGAGCAGGCCAACGAGTTCGATCGTTGCGTGACGCAGAACAGCCAGGCTGCAAACCCCACTACTCACTACAACATCCCCAAACAGGCCCTTGCCGAATCCGTGACGGGAAGCTCGAATTTGTGATGACGTGCCAATAACGTCTAAGCGATGGATCATCGCGCCGTCCGTTCGCTTTGCGACGATTCGCGGAAATATTTTCGCGCATTCCATTTTCGAGCATTCTAACGCGTCGCAACAAAATGCCTGCATCAGGAAAAGGGAATTTGGACGCACTCTCTAGAACGACCTCGTCTTTTGCATCAGCACGAGGGAGCCGCACGAAGCATCTCCGCCGTCCGGATGATCGGCTCTTCGACCCAGGCCTCGCGGGCGAACCAGTTATGATTAGCCTGACAGATCGGACAACGAGTATTGCCGAAAAACACGATGCTCCGCAGGAAAGTCTCACGATCGGATTTGATGCCGGTCGGGATCGCGCGACCGGTTTGCGGGCACTTGACCATAATCATACCCATGCGAGCCTCCCTGAAATAATTTGATGGTTGAATAAAAGGGCCGGCCGGCTGGAGTGCGCTCTCGTCGGTGCGGGTTAACTGGGGGGCATCGCACCTGGGGTCGTTGTTCGAGCAAGGGGCAGCTTGCTCGTGACGACGCTTCTCCAACCGACCGGATTCCTGCTTGGCGAAATGGGGATACCGCCGGCTTTCGCTCGGCAACCCTGAATAGTGCTGCGACCTCAACCGAAAGCTTCTGGGAGGCGCTTAACAATTGTGATGTCCAAATCCCTGCGGCTTCGCGCGGAATGTTCCGCTCGTAACGAAACCATTATCTTGGTCTTGACGGACAGATCAGCCCACCGGATCACTGGTCTCACTCCCTTCGTGCAGTTCGTTAATATTCTCCGTCTTTATTTAATGTGCAAATTAAAATTTGCATTGTCGGTCTGATTTGCGACTCTCGGTCAATTTATTTCTTACGCGGGGGCTGCACGGCACGATGTCCCTCGGCAAAGATGTCCGGCCTTTCCTCGTTTGGCTTCAGCAACCCCTCATTCTCGTCATGGCGTTCGCTGCGTGCTGCGGCTTGCTCGTCGGTATTAAATGGTTACGCGAGGTTCAAATATGAAACAAATTTTGATTATGCGATAAATATGCAAATATCGTTGTTAATTGCTGCCAATCACGTAAGCTAAACTCGTCCAAGTTCGTGCGACTGGAGGAGACGATGTGGGAATCAATTCTTAACAAGCACAACCTCACCTCGAATACACCGCAGTTGGCTCAGATGCGCGCTGAATTGCTAAGCATTGGTGAGAAGGAGCGCATTCTGAGAGAACGGAGTGCCGATCGCGAAGCTTATCGGTACCTATTGGATGCTCATCGGTTGATCGCGAGAGCGAGCCTTCTTGGAAAGCAGGTGTTGAACATTTCTCCGCAGGGAGGGGGCAAGGACGGTCAGCTGGCGGCATGACCGGCCGGATTGTCATTTTCGAAACGAGCCCGATCGGGTGGCATGTGTTCGGCTGAACGGGAATTGCAGCGTCGCAGGCCGGGCTAGACTGAATCTCGCGGGCGACGGGGGTCTCCTTGGTGCCGCGACAATAGCGCCTCCCAGACGCTGTCGCCGGCTCGTCGGTACAGGGGCGAGGCGGATTTGTTCACATTGGTTGGAGTCGTGCTGGAAAGATCGTCGGCAGAGATGGTGTTGAGACCGACTCCGGATGCAGTGTTCGCGCTGCTGGAGGGTCGATCAATACTCTTCAGCGAAGCAGGGCAGAAGATTTTTGAACTGGACCGAGTAGGGGCATTCATTTGGTGTAAGTTGGCACAAGGCGCCTCTCTGGAAGAGATTTGTCAGGGGCTTGGTGCGCTAGGCATTGACGAGCAAAGGGCACGCCAATTCACGCGACAGGCTGTAAATGTCTGGATCGATCGAGCGTTGCTTGAAGTCGATTGGCGAATGCCGGCCGATTGTGCCTTCTCAGCGGTCCTGGGTCGGCACAGAATAGGCATCCGAGCTGCAAATCGGGACCTCTTGAATCGGCTGCTTCCGCTATTTTGTGTTCCGGACCAGAACGCCGGCTGCGACGTCGACATTGCCGTCGAGGCAATGATGCTGGACGAGCAAGTGTTCTTCCGCGGAGAGGATGCCCGCATCTCCAGATGTGAAGTCGAAGCGCTGGCCCCCACGATCAAAGCTCACATCACCGAGCGGCTCATTCGAAACAGTCGTTGGGTCTTCTCCCTTCATGCCGCTTCTCTCGTGAAAGACGGCATGGGCCTGCTGTTATGCGGCCAACCGGGAGCTGGGAAGTCTACCCTCACACTGCAACTGGTGGACGCCGGACTTCGGTATGCTGGCGACGATGTTGCGCTGGTTGGAACTGACGGAACGATCTGCGGACTTCCGTTTGCTCTCACCCTCAAGCAGGGATCGTGGGGCTTTCTCTCGCGACTACATGGCGATTGGCACGACGCGACGCATTGCCGTTCCGACGGCGTTCTGGTGCGGTACGTACCCGTTCCGGATGCACAGAACCAATGCTTTTCCGCAAGCTGGGTCATCTTCTTGAACCGGGTCGCGAGCGGACCGGCCGAACTGACCGCGATAGATCAGTTGGATTCGATGAAGCGGCTCATCGAGGACGCATTTGCTGCTGACGGACGACTTTCGCAGGCCGGCTTTTTCGCTTTGAAGCGGATTGTCGCGGGAGCGCGATCGCTTCAACTCACCTATTGCGAGGCCGTGGAGGCTCGGCGATTGATTATGGATTTGTGCAATGGCAAGACATAGCGCCGCACTGACGAGCCTTTGCAATTGCTTGCGAGGCATGCCACCGGTCGATGTAGAGTGGACGCCCGTAATCGGGCTCGCAAACCAGACTCTGACGACGCCGGCGCTCATCGATTTTGTCGACAAATTCGCATCGATGCTGCCGGAGGACGTCTGCACATATATTCGCCAGATCCACCGCCGAAACGTGCTGCGCAACAATCGGCTCATCGCCCAACTGGAAGAAGCCGTCGTTGCGATGAATAGCTCGGGAATTACGCCGATCATGCTCAAGGGGGCATCGACACTGGCGACCGCGCCCGAGAAGCGACGAGGCGTTCGGTTGATGTCTGACCTGGACATCATGATTATGCCAGACGAGGCCAGAACGGCAGTCGCCGCTCTATGTGCAATTGGTTACGATATCGATTACCAGGCCCCTTCCGAAAGCCAGAGATGGCACGTCGAGCTGAATCGGTCGCAGGATGTCGGGACCATCGACCTGCAGCGGGCAGCTCCAGGTCCTGCGTACCTCTACCAGAGCTTCGGGCATGCGCTGAACCATTGCGTCCCTGCGCCGCTGGGACGGGGACGCGTCTATATCCCCAGGCCTACCTACCAAGCGCTTATGTTGATCATCCATGATCAGTTTCAAGACTATGGTTATTGGCTCGGCGACCTCGACCTGCGGCACCTTGTTGAATTACGCGATCTAAGCAATTCCGCCGAGGGCCTCGATTGGGGGGAGCTTAGCTCTCTTGTCTCGGGCGAGTTGATGAAGAACGCAGTCGAAACTCAGCTGTTCGCTCTTACTGAGCTGCTGGGCGTCGAGATTCCGCACGCGTTGCGCTCCCGACTGATTCCGCGCCTGCAGTTCATGCGGCAGTTGATGCAAGCACGCTTTCCGGCCACACGCGTGCCCCTCCTGGCGATGAACATTCTGGACCTCAGAAACTACCGCAGGGAGGCGGCCGTTCTCTCGACAAGAACCAGCGCGAACCGACGTGGATTGTGGTCTGTGCCAAGAGCGAGAACCTTACAATTTCTGCTGAATGCGACGACCGCAGTTCGCGCGGGAAAGGTCTAGTGCCTGTGACCGTCACACGAGCGTTCTCGAGAGATCGTGGCGGCAGGTCTTGGCTGAGCGGGTTTTCGCTCCGCTACCTGCTCCAGGTGGGTGGGCGGCTGCCCCAATCCGCAGGACTGAACATTCTCAGTCGATCCGAGGTGCGCCCAATAGCGCAGAGCTAGGAATGCTCTCGACCACCAGCATTCCCTTCGGACGATTCGCCGTTCTCGCGGATTTTGAACTCCTCCAGCGTGTGGCCTGATTGGAGGGCGGCAACCAGCCAGCGGGGCTGCTTACCACGTCCAGACCAAGTCTCTGTTGGCTGGAGCGGGTTGTAGTACTTCGGTACGACCTTCGGGTATTTGCGACGGGGCGGCTGGCCTGTTCCCGCCTCGGCCGCCCGGCTTTCAGCTTCACCGAATTGATCCGGCTGGTTGAGTTGCGCAAGACGCTTTTCCAGTTCCCGCTTCTCGGCGGTGATCTTCTCGGCGAGAATCTTCGTCAGCTCCTCGTGAAGGAGCCAGAGTTCCTCAAAATCCATGGCTTCGAGATCTTGCCTTCGCATAGCATTTCTCGTCACCGTTCGACTGATGCCCCCACCTGCCTGTCATCTCCACGCCGAATATCGTTGTTCGCGCGGCGAGGGACGGACAGGGACCGAGACCGGTCTTTCAAATTTGACGCGACAATAAATAAATAGTATATTATTTAATATTATATTGCGAGCATTATTTTTAATCGACGTATTGAAAGGCCAGAAGCCTTGCTGCAAGCCCGAAAAGAAACATTAGTCGCTATCGACTGCCCTATGGGGCGCCTTGAAGCGGCGATCAGCCGGTTTATCGCTCCGTCGGCTGCATTGACCGACATCCAGGCTTTGAAGCTGCAAATCCAGCTGCGAGGGCTCGCGCTAAGAGACATCGCAATCATAAGCTCGCGATTGCGGCAGGCCGATGGTCGCAATTCAGGTGGATTGTCGACTACGAAAGGCGGCCTCGCGCGCCGGGCCTATCCGCCGAGAGTGCGGCGCGGCAGATTGATCCCACGGCCCGCTTAACGTGCATTCTTCGCTTGAGTGGAGGCGTCGGTGCACGTAAGGCGCGTGATGTTGCTTTGGCCGAATTAAATTGAGGGGGATAGTGCATTTTTCTGTCTTGATTAGAACCGGCGACGCAGTTATGTGGAGCACGAACTTGTCGTTCGGTTCCACATATTTTTGTAATGTTGACCCTCTTGGTTCTTGATTACCCGGCCGGGGCAATATTAAATTGGGCGCAACTACAGGATGCTAGCATGTCGACCAAGAAGCTCGAACTAGAAGCGATGTCCCTCGACGATCTATGGTCGCTTCATGAGGAAATTAGCGGCATTTTGTCGGATCGAATCAAGGCGGAAAAGCAGGAACTGGAGAAGCGCCTGGCGGTTCTCGGCGGTGGCATGGCTGTGTCAGCCGAAACTGGGGGGGCGGGTGTCTCTCCGACCGGCAAACCGAGGCGCAAATATCCGCGCGTGCTGCCGAAATACCGCAACCCGCAGACTTCAGAAACCTGGTCGGGACGTGGCAAGCGGCCGCGGTGGTTGGTTGCTGCCATGAAATCCGGCCGTCGGATCGAGGAGTTTCGCATAGGCGAAGCGGCTCCGAAGTATCGGCAACGGGCGTGAATTGCCGTCCATGGGCCGGCGTGGCGCCGCGATCCTGTTCGCTTAACGCGATCCTGTTCGCTTAACAGGCGTTGCGCCCCCGCAGCACTTCCATGGGAGTTCGCAGCAGGATTGCGAGGTCTAGCCGAAGACTCCAGTTGTCGATATACCAGAGATCGTACTCCACACGTCTCTCAACCATGGCCGCTGTAGGCGTTGGTCCACGGCAGCCATGGATTTGAGCCCATCCGGTCAATCCGGGTCTCACTCGGCGCCGGAAGGCGTACTTCCGGACGAGCTTTTCGAACTGTCCGTCGTGGGCCACGGCATGGGGGCGTGGGCCCACCAGTGACATGCTGCCGTCGAGGACATTCAACAACTGCGGCAGCTCGTCGAAGCTCGTTCGCCGTAGCCATCTGCCAACCCTGGTGATGCGAGGATCAAGAGGCGTTGCCTGAACGACGACAGGTCCATTCTCAAGCACATGCATCGTCCGAAACTTTCGGATGGAAAATATTCGGCCATTGAAGCCGCATCTTTGTTGTTTGAACAGGATCGGACCGGGAGAATCCAGTCTGATCGCGACCGCAGCCATCGCGAGCAATGGTGCAAAGACTATCAAAGCAAATCCCGCGCCGATAATATCAATTATTCGCTTGCTTGCGCGCTCGATTGCGGTGAGGGGGCCCGGCTGGATTTCCACGCAAGCGGCACTTCCCAAGCTCCTCGTCGGATGTCGAAGCAGTTCGGATGCGGCACCAACCGGGACGAACACGATAGGGAATGGCAGCACCCTCAGGTCGGAGATAAAGGCACGAAGGTCGGCCCAACGTTCCGGATTGGCCTCCAGCACGATTTTATCGACTTCTGAATTACGAATATGTTCGATCACGCGGCAGCTGAGCCGTTTTCTGGAACCGGGGTCCGAGCCCATCGCAGGCAACCCAAAGCGGCCCTTAACGCAATAGCCGAGGACCGCAAGAGTCTCCGACAGACCAGCATGATTCGAAGGCGGCTGATCGGTGATCAGGACGAGATTCGTCCGAGCGAACCTCCTGCCACTGAAGCATTTTATTAGCAGTGTCCTGGCAACGCACCGTTGCGCAATCAAAGATGCCAGGCCGAGTGCCGCAAACAGGAGGCCGGCACCTCGGAAGAACTGTGGCTTGTCATCCAGCATCTCTACAGCGGCGGCCAGCACATGCAACAAAATCCACGTGAGGCAAATGGCGCGAACTTGGCTTCGGAGAACGAGGAGTTCTGTTGGCCGATACAGTTCCTTGCCTTTCAGAATGTAGACAAAAGATACTGATGCTGCGGCCGCGTAGGCGCATGCCTGGCCTAGGCCAGCTGGTGCCGGGCTGCCGGGTGAAAGAAGCGCGGAAAGGAAGCCGGCGAATAGAATGGTCGCAATATCGGCGCAGATCGCTACGAATTCAACAGAGTCGTACCGGACGGGCCACTTGCCTTCATCAGCAATGGACGATCGTGAGTTGACGAGAGTTAGATCGCTCTCATGCTCGCCGATATGCCGGTTGATAAAATTCATGGCCAATCAACAGGAGCGCATGCGGTTAATAATTAATATATTATGAATTTAAATAAATTATTCAACCTGAATTGGTCGTGATTCGATAATTTGATCGGATCTTTAACGCCCGCCCGATTATCAATCAGGACCGATCTGGGTGTGATCGGGCACACTTGCTGGAAGACGCTATGGGCCTTGCGAGCGCAACTTGTGGACGTAGCTTGGGTCGAGCTCCGAAATCGAGCTCTCGGCAAGCGCCCTGCCGTCTGCCGATGCCGATTGGTATGCGGCGGCGATAGCTGGCCCGAGTGCGGTCCGGTCGGTAATCGCAACTTTGAGGTCGCGCCGGATAAGATCTCGTAGCTCAGGATCCTTGATCGCAGCGTCAATGCCGAGAGCGACGGAAAGCCGTAGTGGAATAAGATCCAGCGCGTTTGGTGCAGTATAGTAGGACATCCTAAGTAAGCTTGTCGTGTCATAAGTCGCCGCGTGCTGCTTTGAAAGCGCCGCCAGCATGAGCCAAACGTCGCCTCGAAGGGGCGAGTATTCCAGCACTGCAGAAAAAGCATTTAAGTCCGTGGACCGGCCGCTGTTCTGCGGGTCCGTGGCCTTGTCAGACTTGAGGCGCACAGTTGCAGCGGCGACATCCCCGCGCGTGGATTGGTGCGCTGAGATCAAGGCTTCGTTCGAACCGGCAACCGATGTATCAGAGAGGCGATCACCAAACGGCCAACTTTGCGAAACCATCAAAGCTGCTTGCGCAGCCAACAGCAATCCGATCATTGTCAGAACAACGCGTGTCAGAGGCCATGGGAAAGCGAAGATGGCCGAATGAATTCGTCGCGCTGCCGTGGCTCGGTCGCTGGCGTCCTGTGTAGGCTGCCGCAACTTGATGGATTCCACGTCGCGGGCTGTACCGGACAGGCTTTGAGCGAAAGCCAGGCCGTAGACCGTCGCCACCAACAGTGATGTCCATAAATCGAAAAGGCCGTTTTCGGCAAAGGCCAGTATTGTCAACGATACGCAAGCGCCTGCGCCGACGGCTGGATATAGGTAAGCCTGATTGCGAGACAACGCGCGCCCGAACAAGATGCAGGCGCTGATGACGGTGACTATCAATAGCCCGCAGAGGAACATACGTCCCATTTCGACCGCGACCGCCGCGGCAGCGGTCGGCCGTTCGCGCATTGGGACCATGCCAACGTCTCCATAAATCGGCAGAAGCACAACAAAAGTGCCTGCACCGGTCCCGATCGGGTGAGTGTCCTGTAGCATCCGCTCGGTTGCGGCCCGAGTTTGCGTCGATAAGGCAATCGTCAGGTCAGCATTCCGATTGATCGGAACGAAAGTGAGGCTGGCGACGAACAACATGGTGGCGGTTGAGAGAACACCGGCTCTGCCCCACAGGCCAAAGAACCATTTGCGAATTGCGACCACCGTGAGGATGATTGTCACCCCGAGCAGCACGGCAATCAGCGCTGTCGAACCGCTACAAAGTGCGATCGCCACAAGCGAGATGATCAATGATAGAAACGCGCTGCTAAGAATGGCGAGCGGTCCTGTCGGCGAGCGAGGCGATCGTCTAGGCCGCCGCAATTGGTCGATCGCACGGATAGCCATTGCAGTGGAGAGAAGGACACCGAGTGCTGCCGCGGTCGAGCCGGTCCAAGCTTGTTCGGCGGGCCAGGAGCCACTCAGGTTGTTGTTTCTCCAGATCGAAAATATACAGCTGACGGCGGTGATCGATACAAGGATATAGAGGACCTGCGCCGCCCGATGTGTGTCCAGAGCAACGACCGCGGTGACGAGGGCGGCAGCGAGGACAATGTTGTAATGTGAAAGCGCCAGTACCGTCTCGTGTACATCAACCGAGAACCTCTGTGCGAGAGGTTGGTGTAGAGCGGCCGACGCCGTCGCCCAGATCTGATTTCCGAGCCCGCGGAGCGGGATCGGAGCAACTTGCAATACGATCCAAAGCACGGGTGCGGCAAGAGCCAGAATTATAAGGGGCCGCAGAAGCCTTGCGAAAGAGGCGAGGGTTGACGACTTGGAGAACAGGCCGACGGCCAGTATAGCGGCCGCAAGAATGCCCGATAGCACCACTAGACTCTTTAGGTTCTCGACCACAGCAAAAGCCGCAGCGACCGCCGCAGGCACAGCGAGCATTGCAGATTGGACAACCATTTTACACCACTTCTGGCTCTGACCCGCTCAAACCAAGTGCATGTTGCAGAAGGCGCCTGACTCGATCGTTTTGGCTCGACGCAAGTTAGAGGGGATCATCCTAAGAGACCGACAAGCCATATCTGACGTAGTGGCTGTCATCGTAGTAATCACTCCGGTGAGCGTCGTACCGTGCCATTGCCCTTATATCGGTCTTGTTAAGGACGACGCCGATCAAGGAATCGGAGATGGTCGGCGCAGTATGCAGGGCATGCTGAACCACATCGATTTTCGTCCGTCCCCATTCGACGACGAGAACGTAGCAGTCGACCAACGGCGCAGTGACACGCACGTCTACCAGGGGCGAGAGTGGCGGGAAATCAACTATGACGTAGTCATAGGTCTGCCGCAAACGGTCGAATAGCTTGCTTATGTTTTCGGCGGAAAGGATCTCGCTCGTATGAAGGATAGGGCCACGCCGGACGGCTGGCAAGAATGCAAGATTGGTTCTGGGGTCGTGCCACAGCGCTTCTTCGAGCGAACGCTTTCCGTTCGCCACCTCGAGTAAACCGAATGCAGCTTTCGGAGCCATAGCCGCAGAGAGTGAAGGGTTTCTAAGGTCGCAATCGACGACAATAGCTCGCTTACCGCTATGTCCGATGAGGTGAGCTAGAGAGGCTGCAATCGTCGTCTTGCCCTCATTTGGCAGAGCCGACGTGATTCCGATTACTTGGTTGGAGGCCTTCGCGGGGGTGTGGTCTATAGCGAGCTTGATCGAACGGATGGCTTCCGTGAAGCGGGAGAGCGGCATCCCGATGACGGCTCGGTGAAGCGTCGGAACGTTTGAGATCGTGCGTGATCGCAGATCTTCATCCGGTTGCTGGGATCGGGCGGTAGACTTCTGCCCCTTCGGAGACGACAGCAAGGGGACCAGCGACAAGCACGGCAGCTCCAGTGCAGTCTCCACCTGTGAGGACGTGCGGAAAACTCTGTCCAAAACATCTCTCAGAAGAGCCAAGCCGATCCCGAGTGCTAGCCCGGCCGCCAAGCCGAAACCGAGCACCAAGTTTGCCTTCGGCTTGCTCTTGCGCTCCGGCGGGGAGGCGGGAAAGATCACCCGTGTTTCCGAAATCGGAAATGTCTCCTGCTGGGTCGCCCCCATGGAGTGCTGCAGAAACGCCTCATGCATGGCGCGCAGACTTTTCGCTCGGCTCTCCAACTCCCGTATTGTCAGTTCTGCTGAGTTCGTCAGGCGTGATTGCGAGACGGCGCGAGCAAGTTGCTTCTCGAGCTCCTGCTGCCGCTGCTGAGCAGCTTCCAATTCGTTTCTGCTGGTTTCGGCGAGCCTCTTAACTTCTTCGAGGATGGATGTGCGAATGTCGCGTATCCGAGTGCGCAGGTTGACAACCGCCAGATGGTCGCGGCCGAACCGGGCTGACCAATCGGCTTCGCGACGTGACAACTCGAGATATTGCTGGCGAAGCGTATTGATGATCGCGCTCTGGAGGACCTCGGCACTCGCCGCGTCAGGAGCGCTGATGGTGGAGGAGCCAGCTGCATTGGCGCGTAGGACGGCGTCGAAGCGGTTGAACTTGACCTGTGCATCGGAAGTCTGGGTTCGGGCAGCGACCAATCGGGCGTTGAGATCGTTGACGGGCTGTTCATCAATCGATTTTCCGCCGGTCGAGACGATGTTATTTTGGGACTTATATGCGCTCACGGCGCGTTCGGCCGTCAGTGCTTGCTCATTGAGGTTTTGGAGACGTTCCTGCAGCCAACTCGCTGCCGTTCGCGTGGCCTCGAATTTCGCATTCATCTGGTCGTTAATGTACGCGTTGGCCACGGCATTGGCGATCTCCGCCGCGCGTTCCGCGTTGCTCGAACTGTAGCTCACCTCGATGATCTTGCTATATCCGATCCTGTACGCGGAGAGCCTATCCAGCAACGCGGCGATCGCGCCTTCCGTGGGCATATCAGCCTTCGAATCGTGCTCCGGCTGCTGACCGCGGTTTCGAATGCGATACAGTAGCGAGCTGAAGGACCAACGTGAACCCGTAAAGTCTGGATCGTTGGCGAGATTCAGCTGCGTTATGACTGCTGCTGCAATCCCCCGAGACCTTATCATCTGCAGTTGCGTTTCGATTTGGGCCGCATCGACGACCGGCTCTGGAAGGAGTGACTGCTGCTGGACGAACTGAGCTCGAGGATTCGACAGCAGGATTTGTACTTGAGCTGTGTAGGTCGGGGGAGCGAACCGCAGGTAGAGCATCGCGGCTGCGAATACGAGAGCGGCGGTGACGATAATCATAAGATATCGACGCCTTGCAAAGATGACCGCGAACTTGACGAGATCGCCGATTCCCCCGCCGTTGATCTGGTTCGACTGGGCCTGGCCGCCCAGAGGCAAGCGTGTTCTGTCGGTCTGTAGAAGATTGCTCTGAAGCATGGGGTACCTGTCTGGCTCGGGAACACGTCGGTTTGGTCGCCCGCATGCGAGCGTTTGGTATATGATTTATTAAATGAATATAACGCAGAAAAATATGATTGCCAAATTAAATGTTATTCGGGTATTAATTGAAGATGGTCCACGGAAGGGGCCTTTTGGCCAATTTTGCGCGGTCGCTGTTGCGCGCCCGACGATAATCGGCGGATGGAATTAAATGATATTTGAATTATGGTGGTTAAAGGATGGCCCGGCGGGACCCGATCGTGAAGGAAGAAGCGTGGCGGGTCTCCCCGATCATTCAACGACAGTCGAACGCCTTGAATGAGCCGCGTGCTGGCATGGCGATGCGACTCGGCTCAAGAAGTCGAATTCCTCCCGCGCTACAGACGCGTGGCATGTGCGAGCGCCCATCATGACGGCTCGAATGACAACGGCGAAGGCAGTTTCGACGAGAGCAATTTCGATCGGTGCTTTGGAGACTTCGTTGCGCCTTCTGGCGGGACTGAGCACCACGTACGGGAGGACGTTTTCATGCTGGAAGTACGGTGTTTAGAGATCCCAGATATAAAGATCATTCAAACGGATCGAGTATTCGACGCGCGGGGTTATTTCTGCGAGACTTTTCAGCGATCGGCATTCGCAGAGAAAGGGATTCTCGTCGATTTCGTTCAGGACAATCAATCCAGCTCAGATCAGGTCGGGACAATCCGGGGCTTGCACTTCCAGCGACCGCCGTTCGCCCAGGCCAAGCTCATACGAGTGCTAAGCGGCGCCATCCTGGATGTCGTGGTCGATCTTCGGCGTTCCTCGGCGACCTTCGGAAAGCATCTAGCTGTCAAGCTGGATAGCAAAACGGGTGAGCAACTGCTTGTTCCGAAAGGCTTTGCGCACGGTTTCTGCACGCTGCAACCTGAGACCGTCGTGTTCTACAAGGTAGACCAGGTCTACGCTCCAAGCCATGACGGAGGGCTCTATTGGGCCGATCCGGCACTGGCGATCGAGTGGCCGGTGACAACAGTCGAGGCCCAAGTGTCGCCAAAAGACAGGTCCCTGCCCAGGCTGGACCAGCTTACGGCCATTTTCGAGTGACGGAGAGCGTTCAGATGCGCGTTCTGGTGACCGGGGGAGCGGGATTTATCGGCTCCGCAGTGTGCCGTAGCTTGGTGCTACAGAAGGGCGCTGCAGTGATCAATGTCGACAAGCTGACCTATGCGGCCAACTCAGCCTCGTTGGCGTCTATCGAGGGGCGAAAGTCATACTTGTTCGAGCAGCAGGATATCTGCGACCGCGAGGCCATGGATTTCGTGTTCAGCAGCTACCAGCCTGACGCAATCATTCACCTCGCAGCCGAGAGTCACGTCGACCGCTCGATCACCGGCTCGGCCGCTTTCATTGCCACGAATATCGTGGGGACCTACACGTTATTGGAAGCAGCCAGAAAATATTATGAGGGCCTCTCGGTGTCACGACGAAAGCGGTTTCGCTTCGTTCACGTCTCGACAGACGAGGTCTACGGCTCACTCGGACTTGCCGACTTCTTCCGGGAAGAAACGCCTTACCAGCCGAGCTCGCCCTATTCAGCGAGCAAGGCAGCCTCGGATCATCTCGCGCTTGCATGGTTCAAGACCTATGGCCTGCCGGTCATTGTATCGAATTGCTCGAACAACTACGGCCCGTTTCAATTTCCAGAAAAGCTCATCCCTTTGATGATTCTTAATGCGATCGAGCGCAAGCCGCTGCCGGTGTACGGCGACGGCCGAAACGTGCGCGACTGGCTGCATGTTGAAGATCATGCGGCAGGTTTGATCACGCTTCTGTCGGAAGGTAGGCCCGGCGAGAAGTACAATTTCGGCGGCGATAGCGAACGCTCGAACCTCGACGTAGTTACCCAGATCTGCGACGTCGTCGACAGGCTGTATCCCGGTCCGGCAACGCGACGATCGATGATTACCTTTGTGCCGGATCGTCCGGGACACGATGTCCGCTACGCGATTGACGCGTCGAAAGCTCGCCGTGAGCTCGGCTGGCGGCCCACAAGAACGTTCGAGCAGGGGCTGACCGAAACAGTCGCATGGTATCTCAAGAGCCGCGCATGGTGGGAGCGTGCCCGCAGCAGGGTTTATGACGGCTCGCGTCTAGGGCTCTTGGCTACCCAACATTGAGGCTGAGAATGACGGAAAGGCCCATTTTCATTGCTGGTCGCAACGGTCAGTTGGCAAGGTGTCTTCATGACCTCGCGGTGCTGCACAGCATGCCCGTGGTCTCCCTTGGACGCAGCGAACTCAATCTGGAGACTCATGGGGAACTCCGACGGGCGATCGATCCATTCGCACCGTCCATGATCGTCAACGCTGCCGCTTACACGGCGGTGGACCTAGCGGAATCGGAAGTAGCAAGAGCCTTCAGCATTAATCGCGACGCAGCGGCCGCGTTGGCCGATGTCGCATGGCAAATGAATATACCGTTCATCCAAATCTCAACCGACTATGTCTTTGACGGCACAAAGCTGGATGCTTATGAGGAAAGCGATGTTCCTGCGCCAATGAATGTGTACGGCGCATCGAAGCTCGCGGGCGAAGCTGCCGTTCTAGCGGCTCACCCGCTCGCAACGGTAATTCGCACTTCTTGGCTTTATAGTCCCCACGGTAACAACTTTGTTCGGACGATGCTGCGGCTCTGTGAATCGCAACCAGTCGTCAAAGTCGTTCAGGATCAATGCGGAAATCCGACTTCCGCGCTTGACCTTGCGTCGGCGATCCTTCAGCTCTCAGCGCGGCTGCTAACCCGCGATCGTAGAGCCATGGCCGGCATCTTTCATCTTGCCGGACAGGGTGAGACGACTTGGCATGGGTTTGCCCAAGCGATTTTCGACTTGCTCGCTCATCGCGGAATCCGAGTGCCGCAGCTTGAGGCGATCACGAGCGAACAGTACCAGACGGCCGCGCGACGGCCGCGGAATTCGCGCCTCGATTCATCCAAGGCAGAACGCGTCTTAGGCATTCGATTGCCGTTATGGCGTTGTTCTCTCGAAACTTGTCTCGACCAACTCCCGGAAGGTAGAATCGATGCTGAAAGGAATTGTGCTGGCTGGGGGCAGCGGAACTCGACTGTATCCAATCACGAGAGCGGTGAGCAAGCAGCTACTGCCCATCTATGACAAGCCGATGATCTACTATCCCTTGTCAACGCTGATGCTGACAGGCGTGCGCGAGATTCTTATCATAACCACACCATCAGATCGGTGTCAGTTTGAGCGCCTATTGGGGGACGGCAGTCAATGGGGAGTTAGGCTCAGTTACGCGGAGCAGCCCCGACCCGCCGGTCTGGCGGATGCGTTCATTGTCGGCGCAGACTTCATCGGGAGCGATCGTGTTGCGATGGTGCTTGGAGATAACATCTTCTTTGGCGACGGCCTGAGCGAAATGCTCGCAAGGGCTGCCGAGCGTGAGGAAGGTGCAACCGTTTTCGCCTATCATGTACGAGACCCGGAGAGGTATGGCGTCGTTACGTTCGACGAGGGCGATCGCGCGCTGCGGATCGAGGAGAAGCCGAAGCAGCCGAGCTCGAACTGGGCGATCACAGGTCTCTATTTCTTCGACAACAACGTCGTGCGCTACGCACGGCGCATTGAGCCGTCGTCGCGCGGGGAACTCGAGATCACCGATCTGCAGATGCAGTATCTTTCGGCCAAGGCGCTCCATGTCGAGCGGATGGGACGGGGGTTCGCTTGGCTAGATACCGGAACAGTGGAGTCGCTAATCGATGCGGCTATGTTCGTGCAGACGCTTGAAAAGCGGCAGGGCATGAAGGTTGCTTGCCTTGAGGAAATTGCGTTGAGGCAGGGATTCATCGAGCGCAACCAGATCGAAGAGTTGGCGCGACCGTTGGAGAAGAGTGGCTACGGTCAGTATTTGCGCGAGATCGGGTCTCTCCTGACTTGAGTCATTCGCAGACATTGGAACGAGTCAACTCATGGTTCTTCGATGAACATCAACCCGATCAACAGTGGGGCTTTGATGCCCGATCTCTCGCAAAATTCCCCGCTGGTGCGCTATGCGCTCAGAGGATTGGAGCGGTGTTGGCTACCTGAACACGGCTGCTGGTCACATATCTACCATCTGGACGGGCGCGCTTCGCCGAACGAGTCTTTACGGCGCAGCGATGTGTTCTACACGCTTAACGTTCTGCTCGGAATGTCAAGGATAAAGGAGGTTCCTGGCAGCATCAATCTATCGGAAACATTCCATCGGAATGCGGTCCAGCTCACGGTCCTTTCGGTACCAAAGTATGCACTCGGCATGGCGCTTTGGGTTTCCGCAGAACTCAGCCTCGAGCTGCCCGAGCAAGTTAGGCGTGAAGTGAAGGCGCTCTTGAGCGATCAGGGGGCGTGGAAGACGTTTCGGGCCCAAGATTTGGGTATGCTGTTGACGGGCGTGGTGGCTCAGGCCAGGGCCGGCGGCAAGGAGTGGGCGCCTTTCGCCGCTCCGCTGTATCGCTTTCTCCAAGAGCGATTTTACACTGGATCAGGGCTATTCTTCGACGCAGGATCGGGATTTCGGCGGCGCTTCGCTTCGTTCGCGACGCAGATCTATCTCTCAATTGCGTGCTATCACTACGGTGAATTTGCAGGCGAGTCATCCGCACTCGCCATGGCAGAGGCCTGCGTGCGCAAGTTGATTGCGCTTCAAGGCCCCGACGGCGAGTGGCCCTGGTTCTTCGATGCGGCTGGTGGGCGCGTGCTTGATTTCTATGAAGTCTACTCGGTGCACCAGTATGGCATGGCTCCGGCGTTGCTTGAATGGGCAGAGCGCTACCGGGTCCGGGGGGCGCGGAATGCCCTAGTCAAGGGATTTACCTGGGTACTGGGCAAGAACCAGCTTCGCCGCTCGATGCTGGTGCCCGATCTCGGGCTGACCATCCGATCTCAGCTCCGCAAGCAGGAGCTGACAACGAGGGCGCCCAGGATGCTGCGCGCAATCACAAACGCCTACTCCGGACACGAGTCCGGGCTAATTGAAAATGCCGGTGTCGGACTTCGGCTGGAATGCCGTAGCTACGAACTGGGCTGGATATTGTGGTCATTCGGTCAGCGAGCTGACTTGCTGGAACTGACCCACAACTCGGCCTTTGGCAAGGTACCCATGCCGGCCTGACGCCGTGGGACGAACGCTTGTGCTAACGGTTCCAGATGACGGCCCGCCGATTGCGCAGCAGCGACAGCATTGTTGTGACCCGATGCATTCTTACGGCACACATGACTGCGATAGCTTTGATGCGGGCCCCGATACCGTAGAGCCGGTCACTCGTTAAGATCGTGATGACGCCCGGAGCGGGCGAGGCCAGAACAAGTAGGGCCTGCGCAATCCAACGTAATCTCCACGCCGGCTTACCGTCGGCCATGTTGCGGTAGTGCAGAAGCTGTCGGTCCCACTTGACATAGAGCTCCTGGAGAGAACTCCTGGCCGGGTGGAAGACGATCATTTCCGGGATATATTGAAATCGAAGCCCGGCACGCTGCGCCCGTTGTCCCCACTCCATATCCTCCGCCACGTCGATCCCTGCGAACGGACCGACGCAATGGAAATCCTGGCGAAGCATCGCCATGTTGCCAGTGCCACAATAGCCATCGCGCTCGATATAGAGCTTGAATCGATAAGCGAAGACGCTCTCGTAGGCCGCGATGGCATCCTGATGTGGCTTCGTGCCACGCCAGATGCGGACGTCCCCTCCGAGCACCGTTCGAGGCGGCAACGAATGCAGTGAGCGCCACACGCTGCTCAGCCAATCCGGATGTGCCCTGCAATCGGCATCAATGAAGGCAAGCACCTCGCCGCTCGCAGCAGCAACTCCGGTGTTGCGCGCCGGGCCAGGCCCGGGCCGCGCCTCGCACAACAGTCGTACGCCCGGATATTGAGCGAGGACGTCGGTTGGCAAGGTTGCGGAGCCGTTGTCAACGACAATGATCTCGAACGAATCTCGAGGAATGCTCTGCGCCTCGAGACTGGCCAGGCATGTTTTCAGCGCGCCTGGCTGATTCAAATGTGGGACAATCACCGAAATCGCGCGACATTTAATGTCCATTTAATTCCCTCCGCCGCCGACTGCCGCGAATTGACCGCTTACGCGGCTGTCGGCCTCGCATTTAAGGCCAAAATATAATATCAATATAACTTGCAAATAAAATCGCTATCATTATTATATCGATATTATTTAAGTTCAATTGAAAGCGGTCTTTCGCTCAAAGCGAACCATCGCCGGGGAGGAACCCATGCGTGCCTACTTTTTGGGGTGCCCCATCGATATCTTGACTATGGCAGAGACTGTCGACCTTGCTCGTAAGGCCATGCGAAACGGTCAGCGTCTGCAGCATGTGGCGCTCAACGTAGCGAAGTTCGTCAACATGCGCTCCGATCCAGTGCTTGCCGCTGATGTCGCCAACAGCGACATTGTCGGAATCGACGGCATGGGAATCCTTTGGGGAGCGCGGGTGCTTGGTCTCCCGGCAACGTCGCGAGTCACCGGCGTAGATCTACTCAGCGAGTTGCTGAAAGTGTGCGCGCAAGAGGGCCTCCGACCGTATTTTCTGGGAGCCTCACCCGCCGTCGTGCAACAGGCGGCGCAGCGTGTTCGGGACGAGCACCCTTCGCTTGTCTTTGCTGGGTTGAGGCACGGCTATTTTTCAAGCGAGCAGGAGAACGAGGTCGTCCGCGATATTCGGTCCAGTGGCGCTGATTGCCTGTTCATCGGCATGCCCACGCCGCGGAAGGAACGATTTCTTGCGGCCTACCGCGACGAGCTCGGCGTACCGTTCATCATGGGCGTGGGCGGCGGGTTCGACGTTCTCGCGGGCTCAGTTCTGCGAGCTCCCACTCGCATGCAGCAACTCGGCCTCGAATGGTTGTACCGCATCTATCAGGAGCCCAGGCGGATGTGGTGGCGGTATGCCAGGACCAACACGCTATTTGCGGGAATCTTGACGCAAGCCTTCATGTGGCAGGCAGTTAGACGGGCGCCTGGCATCTACAGTGTGCTGCCCCCCGGGGCAGGTCGGATCGGAGGGTGAGGCGTGCGAAAGCATTTTCTCATCCTGTTAGGAACCAGGCCGGAAGCAATCAAGCTGTTTCCGGTCATCAAGCGGCTCAAGGCCGAAAAGAACAAGGACATCGCCCTCACGGTTTGCGCGACAGCGCAGCACAGGGAATTGCTCGACCAGGTTCTCAAGGTGGCCAAGGTGGTCCCGGATGTCGATCTCGACGTCATGACAGTGAATCAGACGCTCGATAGTCTAACCGGCCGGCTATTGTCGCAGATCGGAGAAGTGCTGGAGAGGGTGAAGCCCACCAGAGTGATCGTCCAGGGCGACACTGCGACTGCTATGGCAGGTGCGCTGGCGTCGTACTATCACCGCGTTCCGGTCTCACATGTCGAGGCGGGACTGCGAAGTGGAGATATCTTCGCACCCTGGCCCGAGGAGGTGAACCGCAAGATTGTCGGCTCGATCGCCGATCAGCATTTCGCGCCGACCGAGCGTGCTGCGAGAGCGCTGCGGGCGGAGAACGTCTCCAAGGATCGCATTCATGTTACAGGAAATACGGTCGTTGACGCGCTGATCCTCGCGAAAGCCATGGTGGAGGCCGATCCGCAGCTCTCGTCCCGCTGGGACGGAATCAAGAAGCGCCACGGCAACCGCCGCATTATCCTAGTCACTTGCCACCGCCGAGAGAATTTCGGCGGGGGAGTTTTCAACGTCGTCAATGCACTGGAGACAATCCTGAGCAGGGAGGACGTTGCCGTCGTGCTTCCGGTTCACCCGAACCCGAACGTTCGCGACGTGTTCGCGAGCCGCCTCGCCGATCATCCGCGTGTCGTACTCATTTCTCCCCAAGAGTACACCGATTTTGTCAGCCTTCTGTCGCTCTCGTATTTGGTTCTCACTGACTCCGGAGGCGTGCAAGAAGAGGCGCCGACGTTCGGAAAGCCCGTCCTTGTCATGCGTGAAACGACGGAGCGTCCGGAGGGCGTCGAAGCCGGCACCGCACGACTGGTCGGCGCGAACTACGATAGGATCGTCCAAGAAACATTCCGTCTTCTTGACGACGATGAGACTTATTCGGCTATGGCTCGCTCCCATAATCCCTTCGGTGACGGGCGGGCGAGCGAGCGGATCGTGAAGGTGCTTCTTGATGCCTGAATTCCATAAAGTTGCTGTCATCGGGCTTGGCTACATCGGTTTGCCGACAGCCGCGCTGATAGCCAGCCGCGGCCTTCAGGTGGTTGGGGTGGACACAAAGGAATATGTGGTCAGGACGGTTGGTTCCGGATCCATTCACATTTCGGAGCCCGATCTTGATGGTCTCGTTTCCAAAGTGGTGTCGAGCGGGGCGTTGACGACATCAAGCGAACCGCAAGCCGCCGACGTCTTCATCATCGCGGTACCCACACCTATTGACGGAAACAATCGGCCGGATTTGTCCAACGTGAATACCGCGGTCGAGTCCATACTCGATCTGCTTCGACCGGGTAATCTCGTCATTCTCGAATCGACCTCGCCGATCGGAACGACTGAAGGAATCGCCAAGCGGATTAGCGAACGCAGGCCCGACCTGAGAGTTGGTGTCAACGGTCATGAGGATGGTGCAATCTACGTCGCTTATTGTCCGGAGCGCGTATTGCCCGGGAGGATCTTGAGTGAACTCATCAACAATGATCGATGCATCGGGGGAGTGACCCCTGCCTGCACTCGGCGGGCTCAGCGCTTCTATAAGATGTTCGTTCGGGGCGCCTGCGTTGCAACCACCGCGCGCGCAGCCGAGTTGGTCAAACTCACGGAAAACGCGTTCCGCGACACGAACATTGCATTCGCCAATGAACTCTCATTGATCTGCGATAGGTTCGACATCAATGTTTGGGAGGTTATCGATATTGCCAACCGTCATCCGCGCGTGACGGTGTTGCGACCGGGGCCAGGTGTGGGTGGTCATTGCATTGCGGTCGATCCCTGGTTCATCATCGACTCGGCGCCGGACCTCGCCCGACTGATGCGAGCAAGCCGCGAGGTCAACATTGCCAAGACGGAAAGCATTATTGAGCGAGCCGAGGCTCTGATCGACGATCATCCATATGCAAACGTGGCTTGCTGCGGGCTGACGTTCAAGGCAAATGTCGATGATTTGCGCGAAAGCCCGGCGATGGAAATCGCAATACACCTCGCGAAGAAGTACGGGGAGCGCATCAAGTTTGTGGAACCGAATCTGCGGCGGTTACCGCCCGAACTTGCAGACTACCGTCTCGGATTCTTGAGCATCGACCAAGCATTGCGCACGTGTGAGATCGCCCTTCTCCTGGTCGACCATGACGAATTCAAGATGGTTCCACTAGCCGAACGCCGTCATCTCGACGTCATCGACACTCGGGGCATATGGCAAGATATGCCTGCGCGAACGTGAAGCTGCCGAACCCTCCAGAGGCGAGACTACCAATTTGATACCCTTCTTGGACTTGAAAGCACAAGCTCGGACAGTCGGGTCGCAAATTGACGTTGCGATCGCGCGTGCCGTTCGAGACCTGCGGTCTACATGGAGGCCCGAAGCGGCAGCTTTTGAGAAGCGGTTTGCCGACTACTGCGATGTCGCGTGCTGTTGCGCTGTCAACAGTGGCACATCGGCGCTCCGTCTCGCATTGCTGGCGGCTGGAGTGGGGCCGGGCGATGAGGTGATCACGGTCTCGATGAATTTCGTCGTGGCGACCGCTGCCATCATCAGGTGCGGTGCAACACCCGTCTTTGTGGACGTTGATCCAGTCACGTGGACGATGAATCCTGCTTTGATCGAGGCTGCGATTACGAACAGAACGAGGGCGATCCTGCCGGCCCATCTGCATGGGCTCATGGCGGACATGGATCCGATCATGTCGATTGCCCGCCGCTATGGTCTCTTTGTGATCGAGGACGCTTCGCAGGCGCATGGTGCTGTGTACAAGAGCAGGCGTGCCGGCTCGATCGGAGACTTGGGCTGCTTCAGCTTCTATCCCGATAAGAATCTCGGAGCCCATGGTGAGGCCGGAGCAGTTGTTACCGATCAGCCGGAACTCGCACGACGTGTGTCGTGGCTCCTCGATCGGAATCAGGATGACGAGCGCAATCACGTTTTCGCAAGATACGATGATCGAATGGACGAATTGGAGGCAGCAGTACTGAACGTAAAGATGGACTACATCGAATCCTGGACTGAGACACGTCGAGCGATCGCGGCGCAATATGACCGGGCATTGTCGACTGCTGCACTCGCGAGCCCGCGGCCACCCAGCCACAGCTGGCATGTCTATCATATCTACGCTCTTAGGCTTCAGCATCGCGACCAGGCTCTTGCCATGTTAGGCCGCGCGGGGATCGGCGTCGGCATTCATTACGCCGTTCCGGTGCATTTACAACAGAGCTACGTAGAACTTGGGTATCGCGTCGGCGATCTGCCTGTAAGTGAGAGGCTTGCGCGTGAGTTTCTATCGCTTCCCATTTATCCCGAGCTGTTGCCGGAGCGAGCCGGCATTGTTGCTTCCGAAGTGAGAAAAGTGGCTCCACGAGAGGCCCAGATATTCCGGAGCGACTGGGCATTTCAGAACAAAATGCCTCGAGATGGCCGATTAGCCTAGAAGCAGGAGAGCGGTCAGCATGGATCTCAAGGGCAAACGCGTTCTCGTTACCGGAGGGGCCGGATTCATCGGTTCGCATATCGTAGATTTGTTGTGCGACGAAGGCTGCGTCGAGATCGTCGCGCTGGACAACATGACGACCGGCCGACCGGAGAATCTTAGGAAGTCGCTTAATCGAGGCCCCGTTCGACTAGTCCGCGGTGATTTGCGCGACACCAAGTTGGTAGAAGCTCTTGTAAAGGGAGCCAACATCATCTTTCACCACGCTGCACCATGCAGCGCCCATTGCATGGCCGAGCCGCGTCTTGCCATGGAGGTCATGGTGAACGGTACCTTCGACCTGCTTGAACTTTGCGTCAAGTATGACGTCGAGAAGTTCATCGCTGCGTCTTCCGCCGCGGTGTACGGCGCGGCGGAGGAAGTTCCGACGACGGAGCATCAGAACCCGTATGGAAACCGTACGGTCTGTGGAACAGCGAAAGTCTGCATTGAAGGCCTGCTCCGCGCCTATAACGATATGCATGGTCTCGACTATATCGCTTTGAGATATTTTGACGTGTATGGCAGCCGAATGGATGTGCACGGCCGCTACGCCGAAATGTTGATCCGCTGGATGGAGGAAGTGGAGGCTGGAACGCCGCCGGTAATAATTGGGTACGACCAGCAGACCTTGGATTTAGTGCATGTCCGTGACGCAGCACGAGCAACAATCCTTGCTGCGAGGGCAAAGGTCGGCGACGAGGTATTCAACGTGGGGAGCGGTGTCGAGACAAGCTTGGTGCAGCTCGCTTCGGCCTTGGCTTCCGTTACGGGCAATGACGGCGTGCTCCCGCAGATCGCGCCCGAGCACTCGATCAATCCTGTACCGCGGCGGGTGGCGTCGACTGGCAAAGCGGAACGGCTGCTGGGCTTCCAAGCCACAGTGCCGCTCGAACTCGGACTGACGGAGTTTGTGAAGTGGTGGCGCTCCGAACGAGGACTTGCAACAGCGCGCCAACGGCAGGCTCTGGCTTCATGAGTCCCTTGCTGTGCCAAAACATCCTGCGAAGGAGCCGAAGCCCTGCGTGCAGCCGTCCTGCATTGCACTTTGCGTGCTCCAGGCGGGGCCGCCATTTGCCAGAACGCTGGCCGAAACACGGAAACCGGGCAAGTTTCGTTCATGAAATTGAGTGCGATGGAGAATGGCAATGCGAGTTCTTGTAACGGGTCATCTTGGCTACATCGGCACGGTCTTGACGCCAATGCTGATCGGTGCCGGTCACGAGGTGACTGGAATGGACAGCGATATCTACTCCCGGTGTACATACGCTGCTGGCGGTAGCATTCTCGAGGTCCCGACGATTTGGAAGGACGTCAGAGACGCGGAGGTCGCGGATCTCGTTGGCTTCGACGCTGTGCTGCATCTAGCAGCGCTCTCCAACGATCCGCTCGGCAATCTGAGGCCTCAGCTGACCGACGAGATCAATCATCGCGCAAGCGTTCGTATCGCCGAGATAGCCAAACATGCCGGCGTACGTCGTTTCATGTTCGCCTCGTCCTGCAGCAACTATGGAAAAGCCGGCGAAGAAATGATCGATGAGACCGCCGCGCTCAATCCGGTGACCGCCTACGGGGAATCCAAGGTTGCCTCCGAACGTGATATTTCGACGTTGGCCAGCGACGGGTTTTGCCCGGTGTATCTGAGGCCAGCGACAGCGTACGGAGTCTCACCGCGGCTGCGCTTCGATATTGTCCTGAATAACCTTGTTGCATGGGCGTTTACGACAGGAAGAATTCATCTGAAATCGGATGGCTCGCCCTGGCGGCCAATCGTCCACATCGAGGATATTTCTAGAGCTTTCATCGCCGCATTGGAGGCGCCTGCCGAATCCGTCTTCAATGAGGCATTCAATGTCGGTCAGACTGCTCACAATTATCGAATTCGGGATCTAGCCGAGATCGTCGCGAGTGTGGTGCCGAATTCTACGGTGGAGTTCGCCGAGGATGCGAGTCCAGATGAGCGATCCTACCGAGTGAGCTTCGAGAAGATCCGCTGTAAGCTGCCAGGGTTCCAGCCGCGCTGGGACGCTCGAATGGGCGCGGAACAGCTCTATAGGGTCTACCGTTCGTCAAATTTGACGTTGGAAGAATTCGAAGGGCCGCGATATCAGCGGATCAGCCACATTCGGAAGTTGCTTGCGGAGGGAGTGCTTAATAGCGATTTGCGCCACTCGAAACTGCAGCTTCAAGCCGCGTCATGAATGCCAGCTGATCGGTGCGGCAAAACTCGACGAGCTGGAGATCGCCGAGGAACCGTCAAGCTCAATCGTGTCGGCCTGACACGATCAGATAGTGCACTGCCAGGTCGCGCTCCCTCGAAGAGTCGCCGACGGTAGGAATGGCCTGAGGGGACGCCGGCCGAATGTCGCAAGAATGATGGGACGAAGAGCGACCTGACATTTGGGGAGGTGTCGCGAATGTCAGTCACGTTATTTAGATCCTAGCCTGGGAAAACATACATCCGACAAACGAGAATAACATCTTCCGAACCGCTGCTAGAGACAGCCGCGCCAGTTTCTCCACGTCCAGCCAATAGAGAAGGCGAGCACCGTTGAAGAGATTTCAGGCAATCGAGGGATTGCGAGGCTGGTTGGCGTGGACCGTGGTCTTGGCGCACCTCGCATACTGTTCGGGCTTCAATGCGGGAACGTTGGCGGCACAGTTCAGATCACTAGGCCTACCCGCTGTCCTCGTTTTCCTTATAGTCAGCGGCTTCGTGATCACGCACGTCATTGTTGAAAAATCGGAGGCATATCCTGTCTATCTCGTCCAGCGTTTCGCACGATTGTTTCCGTTGTTCGCCGCCACCTGCATTGTTGGCTTCTTTACCAACGATCTGCTTGCCATTTCGTTAGCCTCTCCTGGCTTTAACGATTCCGAATTCGCAAAGGTTGCGAATGGTGTCGCCGCAAGCAATCATAAGTACTTCTGGTCACACCTTCTCGCGCATGTCACGATGCTGCACGGTGCCGTTTCCAATGCAGCGTTGCCGTACTCGGAGTACGCATTCAACATGCCAGCCTGGAGCATTTCGCTGGAATTCCAATTCTATCTTGTTGCACCGCTGATAATCTGCATCATCCGAAATGAAATATTCATCCTGGTACTCGCGATTACAGTTGCAGTTTGTGAATTTTGGTTCAAGAGCTTCGTCGGCACTATTCAGCCCGGAGCGCTGCCGCTCGCAGCTAGCTACTTCGTGGTGGGAATTGTGAGCCGATTGACCTACCCGTATGTGGAAGGTCATAATTGGCTGGTCCCGGCAGTGGCTTTGGCAACCGTCCTTTTTCCATTGCGCAGTGAACTGCGACCGTTCCTGATCTGGTTTATTGTATTTTTTGGTCTTCCGCAGAAGTGCCATGAACGGCCGGGACTTGCTGCCAATATATACTCCTGGGCGCTCACGAATCCCGCGGCGCAGTATTTTGGTTCGCGCTCCTACTCGATATTTCTGTGTCACTACCCTGTCATTTCAGCGATCGTTTGGTTCGTCTTCGGCTACTCTGGGGCTGTTCCTGGGATATTGCTGCTTTCGTGCCTGAGCATACCCGCGACGATAATCGTTTCAGAATTCACCTATCGATACATTGAACTGCCGGGGATCAAGATGGGAAGACGCGCCGCGGCTTGGATGCAGCCGCCGATAACGTCGGGTGTGGCTTCCCAATGAATATTCAAGCGATTCGCTCGCTCAGGATCAACGAGTAAGGCGGGCGAGCGGATTTCTTGCGACGCGTACGCAAGCCTGCGTCACACGGCTCGGCAAACGTTGTCATCCAGCCCTTTCACGCCGTCAGAGCGAATGAAGCATCCGGGGTAATCCGTTGCTCAAGCCAAATGTGTCCATTGAAGTGTTTGTATTGTTCCGCACGCAGCTTGTCGCCCAGGCGACCGGGCGGCAGATCAACATCCGCATAGGTCAGGACTGCATCCCTTTTGACTGCGTGCCGCAACTTGCAGCCCTCCACGAGACCTTCGGGAAGGTATTGCATTTGGCTCATTTCCTCGGAGTTCACGGCTTCGCCATAGGTCATGTACATCCCATAGCCGTCGAGGACCTCGCCCGCCGCCAAATCACGCTTGGCGACGGCACAGACCTCGACAACAGGCCCCGCGATGGAAGGGGCGACCAAATCTTTGAAAAGAAACGCACGGGCAATCGAGTTCGGTACTTCGAAATGAACGAGGTGATATGGTGTGAAGAATGCGTACAAGGGACCTTCACCCATTTTGTACAAGCTCAAATACTTCTGCTGCTTTGGATCGGTGTGCTCGGCTAGCACGTAGACCTTGGTCAGAGGTGTGCCGACGAGATAATCGATGATTCCGCCGAGGGCGCGGACCTCGTCTATGTCATAGAGTGTGCCGATCTTCATGACGTCGCCGCGATATTCCAGCCCGCGCGACATGCCACGTGATCTTACCCTGAAGCCAGTAGCATTGGCCACGATCGTTTGCTCGAAGCTGATCTTGGACCCGTCGGCGAAGCTGGTGACCATGGCTGGGTTCTGGCCCCATTGCTCGGCAAATCCCTTCTGTGTGGTGGGGTTGCGATACGGGTCCTGAAGTCCCTTGATGTTGCCGACAACGCGTGGGATCAAGCCGAGCCCCTTTACCCATCGAACCAGGTTCATCTGCACCCCCGGTTCGTCGCCATCGCACGCAGACAGGGAGCCGCCGTACCTCGTTGCATAGACCTGCAAGATCGGTCCGATAGTCGCGTCAATCTCCGCGTTCATGAGCACGACGGTTTTCTGGTGTTTGAAGGCTTCCAGCGCGACGTGGGCGCCGAATTCAACCGATCCGGTTACGTCGACGATCACGTCGACCAGGTCCGATCTGGCGAGGAGGAACGCGTCCTCGGTGACCGCCGGAACGCCAGCGGCAATGGCTCTGTCCAGCTGCCCTTGGCTGTCCGCGTAAACCACGTCGGCTAGGCCGGAATAGTTGAATACGTCACGGCCACGCTGTGGCTTTCGGCTGTATATGGCAACCACCCGCATTCCAGGAACACTGTTGTTTATCTGATTGGTAATCCCCTGAACCATGAAGCCTGCGCCGAGAAGGCCGACGCGGATTGGCTTTCCCGCCGCATGACGGGCTTTTAGGGCGTGGTCGATGAGTATCATCGTAGATTCTTTCAACTGGAGGGATCGGTAAGCGCCGCGAGCAACGTGCTTTCGGCGTCAACCCGCGACGCCGGTGAGTTCCATCCGCTCTTTCAGTTCGGATTCGACCTCGTTAAGCAACCGAAAGTTCTGATCCTTCTCCGAGATCACGGAAACCGGAAGCGGCCACGTCAGTCCGAGCCGAGGATCGTTATGCATCAGCCCGCTCTCCGCCTCGGGGGTATAGAACTGACCCACCTGGTAACTGGTATCGGTGTTGTCGACGAGAGTCTGATAACCGTGAGCAAAACGTTCCGGCACATAGAGCGACCGGTGGCTGCTCTCGTTCAGCTCGACGGCAACATGTTGCAGGTAGGTCGGGCTTTCGGGGCGCAGGTCGACTATAATGTCGAGGATGGCGCCACGTGTGCAACGAACCAGTTTCGTTTCCGACGCCGGCGGAAACTGAAAGTGCATGCCGCGCAAGGTTCCCCGCCGGATATTTGACGCGATATTGGCCTGCGCGATGACCGGATTGAGGCCGAGGGTCCTAAACTCCCTCTGGCAAAAGGCTCGCCCAAAAAAGCCGCGCGAATCTTCGCGGCGTTCAATATCGATAATGTAGGCTCCTTTAAGTTCGGTTTCGGTTATAATCACCCCAATTCCTCCATAACTGCCCGCGCCGGCATTCAAATGCATCGAAATGTCAACGATGATAATGCTTCAGAACGGAATTTCAAAATAGTTTTCAAAAAAACATTGATTAATTCGGTCTGCTATATAAAATGCAACATTCAATAGTGGATTTTATTTTATTTAAATCGAGGCTGTAGGACCCGCTCTTGGCGATCTGTGGCGACCGAAACGGCCGGCAAAAACATGGGAAGCGCTAGCCATGAAAGTTGTGCTGTTCTGTGGAGGGCTCGGGACCCGTATCCGAGAATTTTCGGAAAGCATTCCGAAGCCCATGGTGCCTGTCGGCCAACACCCGATGCTGTGGCATGTTATGCAATACTATAGCCAATATGGTCACCGCGATTTCATATTGTGCCTGGGTTATAAAGCCAATGTGATCAAGGAGTACTTCCTGAACTCGGATCGCTGGGCCCACAGCGATTGCGTTGTTTCCAACTTCGGCAGGAAGGTTGAGGTCATCGGCGAGCAGCCACCGGATTGGCAGGTTTCGTTAGTTGACACCGGCATTTGGCGAAATATCGGTCAGCGCTTGATGGCGGTGCGCTCCCTCGTAGAGAATGAGGAGGTCTTTCTCGCAAACTACAGCGATGGCCTGACCGACGCGCCGTTGCCCGAAATAGTCGAGCGGTTCAAGAAGAGTGGAATGGTTGGATGCTTTGTTGCCGTGCATCCTCCGTTCAATTTCCACCTTGCTGAATTCAACGGCGGAGACACCGTCAAGCGTTTCCGCTCCAGTCAGCAGTCTGAGATCTGGATCAATGGAGGCTACTTCATTTTCCGGAAGGAGATCTTCGACTACATACTTGATGGCGAGGAGCTTGTGCTCGAACCCTTTAATCGCCTGATCGAGGCAGGAAAGCTTATGGCCTACAAGTACGAAGGTTTCTGGCGAGCGATGGATACGCTGCGGGACCGGCAGGTTCTTGAGGAGATGATTGAACGGGGCGAAATGCCCTGGAAGATTAATCCGGAAGTGCGAACGCAGGCCGCTTCATGAGGGGATTTCAGCTTGCCGCGTCCGGAGAGCGTCTCTCGGTGCTTTGTCTCGGTGCACATTCGGATGATATCGAGATTGGTGTCGGCGGAACGCTGCTGAGTCTGGTGCAAAAGGGTGTCATCCTGCATGTCCACTGGTGCGTGCTTAGTGGTTCTGAGGACCGCGAGCGCGAGGCGAGAGATTCGGCCGCCGACTTTCTCGGGGGGGTTGCGACCGCCCGGATCGAGGTCACGAAGTTTCAAGATGGATTTTTTCCCGAGCAGGGCGCGCGGATCAAGTCCTGGTTCGAAGAGCTGAAACGCCGGGTCGATCCGGATTTGATTTTCACACATCGTAGCGACGACGCACATCAGGATCATCGTGAGGTTAGCCGGTTGGCATGGAACAGTTTCCGCGACCATCTTATTCTGGAATACGAGATCCCGAAATGGGATGGCGATATGGGCCGACCCAACTTTTACGTCCCCATCTCTGCCGTGACGCTGCAACGAAAAATTGATCTGTTGCTGTCCAATTTTGGCAGCCAACGATCCAAACAATGGTTTGATGCTGAAACGTTTTCCGGACTCGCGCGGCTTAGGGGATTGGAATGTCGCGCTCCAGAAAGATACGCCGAAGCATTCTTTGCCCGTAAATTGGCCCTGGGTTGAAGATCGCGTAGTACAGGGGTTGCCTTTGCTGGTAGGCCTTCGAGGACAATCTATGGATGATCTTAAAGCAAGGGCGGTGCGCGGCGGCTTTGCAAAGCTCTGTGGCCAAGGCACGAACTTCGCCGCCCGAATTGCCTTTGTGGCGATCATGGCTCGCTTGCTGGACCCGGAGGATTTTGGGCTGGTTGCGATGGCGACTGTTGTTACCGGCGTATACGGTCTGTTCAGCACGGCAGGCCTTTCGTCAGCCACTGTTCAACAGGCCACGGTAACCGATGAGCAGATATCCACTCTGTTTTGGATTAATTTGGCGATCGGGATTTTGCTAGCCTTAATGAGTGCAGCCAGCGCGCCGGCACTTGTTGCTTTCTATCATGAGCCTCGGCTCTTCTGGGTAACGATCGCAATTGGCTTTGGGTTTGTCTTCAACGGTGCGGGTGTGCAGCATTCGGCCCTGCTTGAGCGCGAATTGCGCTTTACCGCGCTGGCCGTCATTGAGTTTCTGTCGCAGGTTGGCGGCATTGCCCTTGCGCTCTGCGTGGCACTTGCCGGAGCCGGCTACTGGGCCTTAGTCGCGGCGGCGATCATCTCTCCAGCAATCAGCACGATCTGCGCGTGGCTGGCGACAGCTTGGATACCGGGCACTCCGCTTCGGGGAAGAGCGATCAGTCCAATGCTCCGTTTTGGTGGAACGATCACGTTGAACACTCTTATTGTGTATGTTGCCTACAATCTGGACAAAGTCCTGCTTGGCCGGTTCTGGGGCGCCGACGCTTTGGGAATCTATGCAAGGGCATATCACCTCGTTTCCATTCCCACATCCAACCTCAATGCTGCCGTAGGAGGCGTCGCGTTCTCCGCGCTGTCCCGTCTCCAGCATGATCCAGTCCGTCTGAGAAACTATTTTTTGAAGGGCTATTCGCTCGTCGTCTCGTTGACTGTTCCTACAACGATATTTTGCGCGCTGTTTAGCGATGATATCGTGCGAGTTGTGCTAGGGGTCAAATGGCTGGAGTCGGCCGTCATCTTGCGATTGCTTGCACCCACGGTCTTGATACTTGGGATGATCAATCCCCTTGCATGGCTTCTTTATTCTATCGGCCTACAAGGAAGAAGCCTGACGATTGCTGCGGTTATCGTTCCATTGGTAATTTCGGCCTATTTCGTCGGGCTGCCCTATGGTCCGAAGGGCGTTGCGATAGCTTATTCGGCTGCAATGACGTTTTGGGTAGTTCCTCATATTGCTTGGTGTCTGCACGGAACAGCGATTTCCCTCTCAAGCCTGTTCCTGGCAGTAAGCCGGCCGCTTCTGTCGGGCGTTCTGGCTGCGGTGGTGGCGTTTGGTGTTCAGATGCAATTCGAAGGGTGGGATTCGCCTCTTGTGACATTGGCGATCGAGGGCGGCATAATGCTTGGTGTATACTATTTCTTTCTCTTGTTGGTGATGGGACAAAGAGCATTTTATCTGGATCTTCTTGGTTTGCTGAGAGAGCGCTCGTTGCCGTCAATTGGATGAAGTGGGTGTGGTTGCTAGGGCGATCAGACGAGCGCATTTGAGGTATTTGCTTGCGTTGAGCAGAACGTCGGCGGCTGCTGGAGGGAGACGATGACTGGACTACGAGCAGGCGATTGGGTGGAGATCCGTACCAAGGAAGAAATTTTGAGGTCGCTCGACAAAGATGGTCGGTTGGAGGGACTGCCGTTTATGCCGCAGATGTTTCAATATTGCGGTCGGCGTCTTAGGATCTCCAAGCGGGCGCACAAGACCTGCGACACGATCTCTGGAAAATATGAGGGGCGCAAGCTCCCCAACGGGATCCACCTGGATTTGCGTTGTGATGGTCAAGCATACGGCGGTTGCGAAGCGGGTTGTCTGATTTTTTGGAAGGAGGCCTGGCTAAAGCCCGTTCACCAACGGGAGGCTCCAGACAAATTGTCATCGCCCATTGAGCCTCGGGTATGTGTTGTATCTGACAACGGGGCGGCTTGCACTGAGCAGGATGTTTGGAGGGGGACCTGTGTCAGTGAAGGCCAGGAAACTAGATATGTCTGCCAAGCGACCGAGGTATTGAAGTTCACCACGCCACTTCCTTGGTACAACATCAAGCAGTATGTCGAAGACTACAAGTCAGGCAATGTCACACTGGGGCGGATATTCCGAGGCTTTGTTTACGTCGCTTATTACTATGGAAGCCTTTCGTACAGGGGCAGATTGGGTCGGCCGGGGCGGTGGTTCTACGACCGCTTTCAGGCTCTATGGGGAGGCGTTCCCTTTCCTAGAAGAAGCGGAACGATCCCCGCGGGTCATCCTACTCCAACGTGCAGTTTGAATTTGCAGCCTGGTGAGATGGTACGGGTGAAGCCGCTTCAGAGGATACTTTTCACTATTGACACTCAGGAGCGGCACCGAGGTCTGGTGTTTGACGCGGAGCTCGTTCCGTATTGTGGTGGGACATATCGCGTGAAAAAGCGGGTAAACAAGTTCGTCGACGAAAGAACGGGAAGGATGCGAACGATGAAGACGCCTGCCGTCATTTTGGAGGGCGTCTACTGCGAGGCGCGATATAGCAACTGCCGCCTATTTTGTCCGCGAGGCATCTACTCGTGGTGGCGTGAGATTTGGCTTGAAAGAGTCGACGAAAGTCCCAGCCAACATGACAGTTGGGGACCCGCTTGATTGTCGGCCATCGCGGAGATTGTGGTCATTATAGATGAGGAAATGTTTGCGACGTAGCCGTTTCGACGGCCGAACGGTCGGCGGCCGAGATGGCGTCGATTCTTAATGGATCAGATATGAAGATGCGCGAGGCCCGCAATAGCCCGATCGACTTAGGTGCGGAGCCTCGGTGACTCAATAATGCTGCCGAGCGCGCGCCCGAAAGGCGATCGGGAAGTCAGATCACTGCGCAACTGTCGTGAATGCCGGATAAGGCCGCTTCCGTCGTAGCGCCCGAATGCTCCGGCGGAGTAAGCGAGTTAATGGCGCCGGGAGAAGTAGCAAAGCCAGCGATCTCGCGAGGGGAAACAGGTCGCCGCATTTGAGGCGTATCAAGCCCGAGCACAAATCCCTGTGCCACTGCCAGAGAACAGGTAACAGGTCTGGCAACGTGGCATTCGTTCTCCGTCTGGAGGCGATAATGCCAATAGCATGGCGAGTGAAGTATGCTTTGGCGAGCGATTCAAGTGTGCAGCGTCTTTTCGGATCTGCGATCTTATCGTCGGCCTCCGCACGTATCAGATGGACGATCCTCTGCAGGTCCTTCAGACGGAACTCGATGTCAAACCTCGACGTTTGCGTCTCTGCGTGACTGCAGTAGACGCCGCAGCTTTCGTTGACAAGACCGGCTCGGCCAGAGAGCAGAATTGGCATCCAGGTTGCCAGATCTCCGGCGAAGGGCCAGTGCAGAGGCCAGCCTCCGATTGCTCGGAGTGCCTCCGTTCGAAACATGATGGTACAGACGTGCGCGGATATGCGTCCTCGCAGGTATTCCTCCAAGATGTCGACCCCCTCGCGGATGCCGGTCGCAAGCTTTCGACTGCCGATCGCCGGCAATATCTGCCGGTCAGCAACAAGGTAAACGTCACCAATTCCGATGATAACCGCGAGACCCGGATCCGTCCTTAAAAGCGAAACGCAGCGATCAAGCATCCATGGAGCAATCCGATCGTCATCCGGAACAATAACAATGTAATCTCCTTTGGCTTCCGTAACGCAGACGTTCCAGTTTTGCATCGGGCCCAAGTTTCGTTCTTGAGTGACCACTCGCAGCCGTGGGTCGCTGAACTGGCGGAGTAGTCCGGCTGTCCCGTCGGTTGACGCATTGTCTGATACGATAATCTCGTATCGTTGGTAAGATTGCGCGAGTGCGGAAAGGATGCAGTCTTTCAACCAGTGGACTCGGTTGAAAGTCGGGATGCCGATCGTAACCAAGGGGCCGCTATCGGATTCGGACAGATTCGAATGTGAACTTTCCATCGGGAGATTGCCTCCACCTGTTATGAATCTTGAAGCTGGTCTACGCCAAAGCTTGTGGTCGGCTCCCGCAGCGACCGGCTGAGGAAAGGATGAGTTAATGGCCACTTGAAATCAAGATAATATCGACATTTAAATATCAAATGGTATATAAAATTGGAATGATTAAATAATCGGCGCCGCCGATGCTGCTTCTTATACGCCGGCGAGCAAAAGGAAATCTTGATGAATATGACGAACTGGAGCGATCGGGAGCCGCTTCGTATCCTGGTGGCGATTGCAAGCTACGGTACGTCGAACGACCGTTATCTTGAGCGGATCATCAGCGAATATAGATCGATGCCGTTCGCCGTCGACGTCGTCGTGCTGTCGAACATTGACAAGGGGTCTGCACTCGGGGTCGAGTGCCGCGTTGGACTTCCCGCAAAGAATCCGTGGTCACTTCCGTTCGCCCACAAGAAGCTGTTCGTCGAGCGCCGCGACCGCTACGACCTATTCGTCTATTCGGAGGATGACATCCTGATCAGTGAACGCAACCTCCGCGCATGGCTGGAAGTCAGCGCCACGCTTGCGCAAGACGAGATTGCGGGTTTTCTGCGAGTTGAGTTCGGACGCAGTGGCGAGAGAAGTTTCCCGGACGCGCATGCCCATTTCCATTGGGAGCCGTCGTCAATCAGACATCGTGGTGGCTATGTTCTGGCGTATTTTACCAACGAGCATGCGGCCTGCTACGTGCTCAACCGCGAGCAACTTGGCAAGGCATTGAATTCTGGCGGCTTCGATGTCGCGCCCCACGAAAGCAAATATGACCTGCTTTGCACGGCGGCCACCGATCCCTACACCCGATGCGGATTGACGAAGTTGATCCCGGTCTCGCACCTTGAGGAGTTCACGGTCCACCACATGTCAAATCGTTACATCGGGAAGATGGGGGTTGCTGCGGAGGAATTTGGTCAGCAGACGCAAGCCTTGCTGCAGATCGGAAGAGCTGCCGATCGTCCTCAGCCACTCCTCGCGACCGAAACCAAACTTTTTCGCGCGGCGTACTCAAAGGACTACTATGAGCCGGTGACGCAGCAGGTTATGGCACTCATACCACACTCCGCACGCAGCGTGCTTTCGATCGGCTGCGGTTCGGGAGCGATCGAGAGGCGTCTACTGGAAAAGGGCCTGCGTGTCGCCGCAATCCCGTTAGATCCCGTCATTGCGGGGGGGGCGGCTGCGCACGGGATTGAGATGATTTACGACGACGTAGCAAAAGGGGAGTTCAAGAGAAGGGATCTGTTCGACTGCATCCTGTGCCTGAACCTACTCCATCTTGCGCGAGAACCCCAAGAACTGCTCTCGTCGCTACGCGGATTTATGCATCGTGGATCGACCCTCGTTATTCAGGCTCCGAATATGATGTCTCTGAGAGAATTGCGACGCCATCTCAAGCAAGGCGCGCGTTCGATGCTGTTCAGTGACTATGAAACCGCGGGAGCACATTTCAGTTCTGTTCGGTCACTCAGGAACTGGTGCGCCAACTCAGGCTTCAAGGTCGAACGAATGTTTGGCGTCCTGGCGCCGGCCGGCGAGGGAATGCTGGGGGCGGTGGCATCGGTTGGCGCCTATTTACCCCAGCCTATCTCATATCCACTTGCCACGTCCATAGTTGCGAGAGCCACCAAGATGCAGAAGGATGAACGCGAACTGGCGTAAGGCGAGGTCAACAATTGCTTCTCGGCCGGAATGTCGCCCGCGCTCCCCGTGCCATAGCGAGGCGCCAGCCTATTAAAAAGGGCTCGAAGGGCACATCTCCCCCGCAAGCGCACCGCTCCAGGTGAACGATAAGCTATCGAGAAGCATCGCACAGTCACGCCGTGCGGGACCACGCGCTAAAGCGGGATGGGGTTTGGTTGAATCGATTTGGGATTCTCCAATCAGTTCGTTTCTGATTCACCATGCTGGCTGGGCGGGAGGCCAGCATGGATGGGCAAGCCTTATTCTCTGGATCTTCGCCAGCGTGTCGTGGCCGCGATTGAGGGCGGGATGTCCCGCAATCGGGCAGCCAAGCAGTTTGGGGGCGCGATCAGCACCGCAATTGGCTGGATGAAGCGGGTCGATGAGACCGGGAGCGTTGCTCCGGGCCAGATGGGCGGTCATAAGCCGAAGGCGGTTTCGGGAGAGCATGCGGTCTGGCTGTCGCAACGGATCAAGGAGGGCGATTTCACGATACGCGGGCTCGTTGCCGAGCTTGCCGGACGCGGCCTGAAGGTCGACTACCATTCGGTGTGGGACTTCGTGCATGCCGAGAAGCTCAGCTTCAAAAAAAAGCGTGGCGGCTGGCGAACGGGATCGACCCGAGGTCGCGCGGCGGCGCGCCCAGTGGACAAAATATCAAGGCCGCGTCGAAGCTGAGCGACTGGTCTTCATCGACGAGACCTGGACCAGGACCGATATGGCGCCCTTGCGGGGATGGGCGCCGCGCGGGCGCAGACTTCACGCCAAGGTTCCCCACGGCCGCTGGAAGACCATGGCCTTCCTGGCGGCCCTGCGCCATGATCGGATCGATGCGCCATGGTTCATCGAGGGGCCGATCGATGGCGTGAGCTTTCGCACCTATGTCGCGAAGGTTCTCCTGCCGGTCCTTCGACCCGGCGATATCGTCGTCTTGGATAATCTCGGCAGCCACAGGAGCAAAGCAGTTCGCCAGCTCATCCGTTCGGCCGGCGCCAAACTGTTCTTCCTGCCAAAGTACTCGCCCGACCTGAACCCGATCGAACAGGTATTTGCCAAGCTCAAGCATCTGCTCCGCAAAGCTGCCGCCCGAACCGTCGATGCGGTCTGCGCCGCAATCGGCCACGCACTCGATGCCTTCACCGCCGACGAATGCGCCAATTACCTCAAAAACTCAGGCTCTCGAACTTAATGCCATCACGCTTTAGATGTGGTCTTTCAGGAGGTTGTCTATCTGGGCTGAACCGAGAAAGCTGAGGTTGCGAAGCTTCAGTGTTCCAAGGAGAGACCAGATGAACGTCCACAAGAATGCGCCTTTGACGCCCAAAGATCGAGAGGCGATGGCCCGCAGCGCGGTGGAGGGTGGGCTAAGCCAGGCCGGCGCGGCTGACCTGTTCAACACGTCGCCGAAGACGGTCGCCAAATGGGTCAAGCGGTTCCGCGCAAAAGGTGCTGCTGAATTGTGGGATCGCTTCCTCCAGACCCCATTCATCGCCGAGCCAAATCCCGCCTGCCATGTGCAAGGCCGTCGAAGCATTGCGTCCGACAGTGCCACACTGGCAAGCAGATCGCAGCCGAGGTCAAGGTGTCACCGGACACCGTCAGCCGCTTCTGGGCTGTTTAGGCTTGAACCGGATATGGGACCTGGAGCCAGCCAAGCCGGAGCGCCGCTATGAGCGCGAGACCCCAAGCGAGATCATTCACATCGACATGAAAAAGCTCGGGCGTTTCGAGCGGGTCGGGCACCGCATTACTGGCGATCCGAGTTGTCCGAACAAGAGCCGCAGCTCACCGGCTAGGATTTCGTCCACAGTTGCACCAGGCGTTCGCCTTTCGCGACGCTTGCCGGGACCCGGACATCAAGCACATTCGCACCCATCCATCGAAGGCTTCTATCGTTGGGCCCAAACGCATTTCGCGTTATTAGGAAAGCGGCCTCAAATCTTGTCGGCGATCACCAAGTAGCTTCCATAGACAGAGAAGATCGGAAAACAGCCTCCAAAATGGCGAATTGCCTTGCCCGACCCGAGGATACGCACGCTGGAAAAGCCATGCATGCGCAGTCTTATCCGCATCTCCTTCGGCCAATGTTGCGACAGATGACTTACAGTGTAAACCGTACCGCCCTTGTACCATCGCTTAAGTGAGGCAGGATTGGGCGTAGTCAACATGAGGCGTCCACCTACCTTCAGCACGCGTTGAAACTCGCAAAGGGAAGGGTCTACGTCCGATGGGTATAGGTGTTCTATGAATTCGCCGGCCACCACCACGTCAAAGCTACAGTCATCGGCGGGCACGTGGGTAGAGCTGCCATGTATTGTGCGCCCGTAGCACGCCGGCAATCGGTCTAGACGGGATTGCACAACATCTAGGGCGCAAAGCTGATAGCTTGGATCCAATTCGGCCAGCCGTGTACCGCCCCGCCCAGGCCCTGCGCCTACATCTAGAACGGCCAAGCCACTGCGCTTAGGCATGTGGCGGTGGAATTGCTCGTATCTTTCAGCTGTAAATGGGTCTTCCTCGGAGAACGGCTGTGCGAGGTTGTACGCTTCATATCTATCCAACATCGGCAACGCCCGGCTGCATTGAGGTAATAGCCCAAATCATAATCCATCGAGGCCCGCTGCGCAAAGGTCGATTGGGGCATACCTTGCGAAACACCGAAATGCTTTGGCGCATCGCAAGCTTTTGAAGCCATACCGAAAGCACCATGCTGAGACTGCATGCACCTCGATTGTGTTTCGGCATGGAATAAGGACCCCGCGTATTGCCGCATCAGCAAATGTTACCCTGATGGCACGGATGCGAAGTCGACTGGTCGGCCGCGCCATGTAGCTTTCCCGGCTTGCTCGACGAGAGGGG
>NZ_JADPKE010000003.1:0-59884 GCF_023073795.1 Bradyrhizobium sp. 159
CCCCTCTCGTCGAGCAAGCCGGGAAAGCTACATGGCGCGGCCGACCAGTCGACTTCGCATCCGTGCCATCAGGGTAACATTTGCTGATGCGGCAATACGCGGGGTCAAACAGTGCGCCGAATGACAGTCAATGGTGGACTTCAGCAGTTCGACTTCCGCCCTAGTCTTGAGAATGGCGGCCTTCACATCTTGCCGGGGCTGTCGTTTGGAATCGTCCATGGGAGTTCTCTGAACGCTCACAACGTCGACCAGTTTCTAAGTGCGCACCATAACACACGATAAAGGCCGCCTCTGCGTGGGCACGCCCCCGCGTTGAGCGTCGCGGAATCGCGGCCTAAGCCGTTGAGCTAACTCTGCTTTGGTCCAAAATATCGCAAAATGAATCGCGACGTGCCGGTTCGCGCTGGCGGGCTTTCATTTGAGCGAAAAGTCGCCCGCGGCAACCGATAGAAGCATCTTGACGCCATAAAATGCAAACGCTGTACTGGTCACATTCTACCGTGTTAGCGGCCTTGTTTTTATGTGTGATTATTTCAGGGGCGTTCCATGCGTAACTATGCTCGCGCCGATGTCCTGCGCCAGTATCTCGACGCACTCATTTGTGAACTTTCCGAACTCGAAGTCCTTCGCAACCGCGTGCTCGAAGCTGAGCAACGAAGGATTGCCACGGCGCACCGACGGCGGAGAGGATCAGTCAGAAGAACAGCGAAAGTTCGCGGACGGCTCTAGGCGGCTCATAGCTCCCGGTCGATAGCTGGATGCTGCTTGTTCTTCACCTTGATCCAGTGCTTCTGCCGACCGCCACGGTAGGGCCGATCGCGGTGCTTGGAGACTAGCCCCTCAAGGCCCATACGGCACGCGGCGCGGTACAAGTCAGGTCCGATCTCGCCACGCTCGAAAGGCGCCCCGGTGATGCCGTCCGGTCGTCGCGCCAGTAGCCGCTCCAGTTTTGTCTTCCGCAAATGCAGCGGCAAATCGCGTAGGTCGTCGCCACCTACAGCCAGCACATCGAAAGCGTAGAGCTGGACTTCATGGTTGTGCTTGCGCGAGTGCAGGGCATTGAAATCAGAGATGCCGTCGATGCCGAGGATCATGGCTTCACCATCGACGACGAAGTGCTTCTCTCGGTTCTTCAGCGCCGCCTCGGCAATCCAAGGATAGCGCTTGGTCCAGTCGGTCCCGTTGCGGGAGAGTAGACGAACGCGCTTGTCCTCCCGAATGACCAGCATTCGGTAGCCATCGTGCTTTACTTCGTGGAACCAGTCCGGCCCTGAGGGGGACCTGCTTGCCAGCGGTCGCCAGGCAGAGCTCGTAAGTCATCCGCATGGGCGAAAGATAAGGAATTTCGGAGCTTTTTACGAGTCGGGAACAAGTGGCAATTTCGCAAATTGGGGTCTCTGCTCCGGTGCCCCCAAGAGCTCCGGAGCAGACCCTAGCGGCCTCAGCTACGCCCAGCGCTGAGGCCGCCCTTTTGTGGGCTACTGTCCAACAATCCATCATGGCGCAGGCTCACGCAGCGGGGCGGGGAATGCCTCAATTCTGAATCGCAAATTGGGGTGGTCTGCCACTTGAGAAATCTGGAACTCGACCGGGCGGTTCGCTCGAATCCGCGTTGAAAGCGGCAAGGTCCGCATTATAAGCGATATCAGTTTGGGGGTGCGGTCGCAGGACACCTGCTCCTCTAAATTAAGACGCGTTGTCTTGCGACGCTGAGATGACAATGAGGCGCCGTGCTGAGTGCGCTCCTCGCAAGGCCTCAGCCGGTCCAGCCCCGGGCTGGGGTCTTTTGCTTTCATAGCTCGCGTTCCATCGCGGGGTGGCTCGGGTTCTTCACCTTCGCCCAATGTTTCTGACGCCCGCCGCGAGCGGCCGATCGCGATGTTTGGAGATCATGCCTTCAAGCCCATGCGGCAAGCGCTCTGTGAAGTCGTCTAGAAAAGACGAAGGCCGCAGCGATGTTCTCGCTGCGGCCAGCGCATGGTCAAAATAAACCGGGTAAAAACGATTTAAGTGAAATATCCTGCCAGCCCCGGTGGAAACACATTTAATTTAAATTGACGGGCGGCGCGAATCATTTCGCGCAATGGAACCGCAAAAGCCTAAGGTTCCTTATTCATGTTGGGCTGGCCGTTTATGCGCGGCGCTTGGTATCAACGATGTATCCATCCGGCATGTCGGGCACGTCATCCGGATTGCCCCGCTCCGTCCTGTTGCAGACCGGACAGGGCTCCCCAGGAGCACCACAGGGGCAGGCGCGGTCACCCATCGTATATTGTCGCAACGCGCGCAGAACCTCATGACGAAGGTACCTAGGCTAGGGCACTTGAGCTACGCGCGCAGTTAAGCAACGCCGCGCAGCGGCAATGCGAGTTGCATGCCAAAAGGACGCGAGGAGTTCGATTGGACGAAAGCCTCCAGTGCGGGTGAGAGGTCCAGCCGTTCGCGGGCGGCTCGGTCGGCGAGCGCATTCGCAATGTCCTCTGTCGCGTCCCTGGACCAGCCCTCAATGGCATTGAAGAGCACAATCTTGAGGGGATAGGCGTATTGGCCTGAGAGCAGGTCCCGCAGGACCGTTTCTCGTCCGTGTCCTGCTCGTCCGTCTCCCGCCAAGCGCACCCCGCCCGCGCGCCGAAGTGCTCCAAGACGAGATCTCGCGGTCGAGACGATCGAGCGGCACGATCGAAGGCGACAGACGCATACGCGTACTCCGATACTTCAGTCCGGAGAGGCGGCCCCGGCTCAGGGGGAGCTTTTGGGGGTAGGCCGGGGCCACTCCGCCAGCTCCGCGGCGAGCAGGCGAGACTCACAAGCTCATACGGCGGGCTTTGTTCCTCGTTCCTGCGTGCGGCGCCCCATGATCCGTCCGAATCAGGCCGGACTTCGGCCCGCGAGCCAGCCGCGCTTGAGCGCGAACTTGATGCGCGGTCGCAAATCTCGTCATGCTGCTATATCGCTCTTCGGTCGGATGAACCCACTTATAGGGCGTGACCTGCCTTGTCTCGGTAAGTTTGATCATGCGGGCAGGTGGCGCGTACCGAGGCGTGCGGCACGACCGGCACTTGAGTGACGCTTCGAGTTTCCAGAGCGGCGTATCTCGAGGTCGGCGGATGGCGTCAAGCGGCAGGCTGGCGCGCATCTTACAGCGGGCGCACTCGACCTCCAGCCAGCCGAGTCCGCCGTGGGGCATTGGCCGATCGCCGGAGATGGTTGGGCAGGACCGCCGTAGCCCTCCATGCGCACGGACCACGCCTCAGCTTCCGCCCGGTCAGCCTCGCGAACGGCCTCCTGGGCGCGCTCTCGGGCTCCCTGGGCACGGATACTCGCGCCCATGATCCGGCCGCCCCAAATGACCTCTCGCGACTTGGTGCCCATGGTGGATTGATTCCGCGCGGATGCAAGAGGCGCAAGCCGCTACAGCTTGCCGGCCTTGAGAGGGAAGGCGCCACACCTTGGTCAATGCCGCGGGGGTGAGGCCTTCACCAGGAGCTTTCCTCCATTTTGTGCCAGATGAAGAGGGCGCAGCGGGCCTTCATGGGAGTGGCGCCGTTTTGGTCCAAACAATCTCGCCGGCTGCTGAAGAGGGCGCCTCCCAAAGGAGCAACCTTGCGCACCCCTTCTCTGCGGCTGAACCACCTTTGCTGCCGTGAGATCCGGGCAGCCTGTTTCAGGGGCGCTTCAGATGGCGCCAATCCTCACGCAGATTGCATGGGCGACAATGAACATGCTGAGGGCAATAAGAAACCATACGATACCGTCAGAGCCGTGATCTGGTGCAAACTCGCGATTTGCGTCTGTCTCCCGCCCATGAAGCACTACTGAGGTCGATTGGCTCAGACGGCTACGTTTGGCTGCGCGCCGCAGCTGTTTGACTGCGACTCCTTGCTCAAGCGGGACTTCGTGTTTCATGATTTCCGACGGGCTATGAGGAGACCGAGCGCGCTCGTGATAATCAAGATGCTTCCCGCGACGATCAGCCAGTGTGGCAGCTGCAGTCTAGAAAGCAGCTCGAATACGGCACTCATTGTTTTTGCCTTGAGTCGGGTCTCAAGCGATGAGCGGATGGGCGGGTTAATTGACGAGATGTGGGCCAGTGCGTCTGCGGTAGCATTCTAATCGGCGCAACCGGGATGAGGAGAAGGATTGGCGCCAAGCCTTTGGCTCGCCGGTGTTGGTCGATCTCGTGGCGGAGACGAGGCGGAATCGTTCCGCAGATCGTTCGCTTAGCACGCGTTGGCGGCGGGAAGCCGTTGGCATCGGCTGGCGGGTTTTCCTCATTCCGCAGCCAGAGAACGACGGGCGACTCACCGCGGGGTGGCCTTCTGAAGGAGCTTTGTCTGCCGTTCCATTTGCAAGGCGAGCTGCTTGCGTCGAACTTCACCGCAGCTTGCTGCTCAACGGTGTTATGACCGTCACGGTCCAGAATGCTGATCAGAAACATTTGGTCTTCAATGTGCCGCTGGCGTTTTTGAATGTCGCCCATCAGGTCTTCGAGCTCGTGTCGGAGGTCCAAATCCACAACAATACTCCCGATGTAAATATTGCTTATGGCCGCCACTATGAACGACATCGGCTTAACCAAAGGCTTTCCTTCAAGCGGTAGCGCCGACCTGGAAAACCGCCGCCGATGGCGCCGATCGTACACGAAGCGCAACCGCAACCAAGCACCAGAGCCGCTCGCTGGCGGGGCTTTTTTTTCAGCAATTTCTGGCAAATTGCACCCGTTCATTTGTGGAGACACGAGCGTGGCAATCGGTACCGTGAAGTGGTTTAACCCGACCAAGGGCTATGGATTCATCGCGCCGGAGGACGGCGGTAAGGACGTATTCGTGCACATCTCTGCCGTCGAGAAGGCTGGCTTCACTAGCTTGCCCGTCCCCTTCGTGGTGCTCGCTAAAAAAATGGGATCCTCGAGCCTGTGGTTCTCGATCAGATCTTTGAGAAGCTTCTTCCGTTCGATCTGCGGCTCCTTGCGCAAATTCTTGCCGTCGAGCCACAGCAGATCGAACGCGAAGTAGATCAGGCGGTCCTGATCGCCTCTGCCGAGGTCTGCCTGCAGTTCGGAAAAATTGGTGCGGCCTTCGTGGATGACGACGAGTTCGCCGTCGACGATGGCCTGACCGTCGATTTCGAAGGCGGCGGCAATCCTCGAAAACTTGCTGATCCAATGTAGCCGTTGCGGGTGTAAGCCTGGCGATCGTCACCGTCGATCCGGAGCTGGATGCGGTAGCCGTCGTATTTGACTTCGTTAATCCATCGAGATCCCGAAGGCGCCTTCATCTTCAGGGTCGCCAACTGGGGTCCGATGAACCCCGGCATGGTAGGGGCCTCTGGCTCTTTAGACCGAGGCGCCTTGGTACGCTTCGCCACTCTACGCAACTCACAAAAAGCCCACCGCCGGGTTGGCCCAACGGCGCGAGGTCGACCTTCAATCGCATTCGAGCCCGGCGTCAGTCCGGGGTCGCCTCGGATGCCTGAGTGCTGCTGACGGGGTCAGACGCCGGGAAACTGTCCTTCAACCCCTTCTGCAACTCGTCATCCTTCGCCTTGTCACGGCGGATGTTCCGCTTGGGATCTTGCGCGTGTTTGTCCGGCGGGGCGGGATCAAATTTCTCGGTCATTCTATTCTTATCCTATTCTGGCGGGAGATTGGGAAAGCTCCTCTGCTGCACTCTGTTCCTCCGATCGGCGCGCCCGATCTCAAGGTTGTGTCCATCACCTTTGTCGTCGTTGGTTCAGCAGTTTTTGCATATCTTTTTGACGGTCTGGTCGGCTTTGCTGTTCTCCTGATCGATCTTGGCGTCACTATCGTGTTGATCGGTGGTCGTCGGCCGACCGATGCCGCCCGCGGCGGCTCCCTGTGTATTGGTCGCAGGCGTTCCTGATGAAGTTGCGGTTCCGGCAGCATTGGTGCCAGGGCTTGCTGCGTTGGTGCTGTTTCCGTTGACCGCCCCCTGATCGCCCCCGGATTGAGCGCCGGCCGGACCGTTGGAGATCCCGGTTATCGCATTGGTGGTGCCGGTGGTTGGATTTGTATTTGCATTTGGAGCAGTAGCCGATGGGCTTACGGTCCCGCCTGAGTTCGCAGCGCCCGCTGCTCCTGTAGCGGACGGAGATGCCGCAGTCGAACCACCTGCACCTGCAGAGGACGACGCACCGCCAGCGCCTCCACCGGCAGACGCGCCGCCACCGCCACCACCGCTGCCACCTCCACCGCCCCCACCTTGAGCGAACGCTGCGCAGGGGATGACGAGAGCTAAGACAACTGCAATGCCGGAGTGTTTCATGGCGCGGCTCCTTTCGCGACCAAGCCACACATCTGCGTTTCGTTCCTAGGCGTTTGTGGAGCCGTTTCCGTCGGCCGACGTCGAGTAAGGGCCAAGTCGGTCGTGCAAAGGTGCAGCATCAGTTCTGGAGGGATACGCCCTACACTTTTGGGGGGCGGGCTCCCCAGCAGGGGGTGATGGCCGGCAACCGAACTATAGGCGAGACCAGACGTTATCGACAAATGTCAGACGCTTTCGATTACTTTCGGGCTTACGCTGTCCGAGCTCTTTGCAAGGCGAGATCAATGCCGAGGCGGAGGACGAAGCATCTGCAGCTGGTGGTCGGCCGGATCTACAACCTCCTCAAGAAGGAAGCGGCCTACGGTCCAAATATCCAGCACCTTGAGGACTTCCGCACAGCTCAGAAGCTCGAGAGCTCTCTCGATGGGCGGCCAAGTGACAGGCCAAGCGGTCGCCTTGCTCCCGCGACGCCGCAAGGCATGGAGCGGGAGGCTCGTTGAATGCCTTCGCTCGACGCTCGCGGTGTGGCAGGTCTCCTGCGAGAGTACGCGCAGCGCACCGCACTGCGAGGCGGCAACCCCTATCCGTCGAAGGCCTATTCGAGAGCCGCCGACAGCCTGGCGGCTCTTGCCGTCCCTCTCGACGTGCTCGTCGCCGAAGACCGATTGACGGAGATCCCCGGGGTCGGTGATGCGATCGCCGACATCGTCACCAAGCTCCACAAGACGGGCAGCCATCCGAGCCTCGAAAAGCTGCGGAAGGAGATACCCGCTGGTGTGCTCGAGATGCTCGCTGTGCCCGGCCTTCGTCCGGAGAAGGTGCTGCGGCTCTACCAAGGTCTTGGCATCGCGTCCCTCGACGTGCGTCACCCCGGCTACGGATTCGCGGATCACAAGGGTTACCCGGTGCCGGCGCATTATGAGGCGCTCGCCAGGCTTGGCGCATGCGCAGCTCACCGGAGATCGTTCGGACCTGTACGCAAGGCTCTCGGGTTGCCGCCGCTGCCGCCGTGGCCTTCGGCATCCGAGCGCGACGCCGGCTGATCAGGGCGTACCCTCGCGGCGTCATGTTCGCGACCACTTCTTTTCGCGAACGACGTCCTTGGCGTTCTTGTCGGACCGCAGGCCGAGATAGACCGGCTGGCGCAGCTCGCCTTTGCTGGTCCACTCCGCAAACTTCACTTCCGCAACCAGCGAAGGGCGCACCCAGGTCGTGACTTGCTCATCCTTCACCTTGGCAAGAAAGGGCGACTTGGCTGTTTTGAGCCTCATGAGTTTGCCGTGAAGCTCTTCAAGAACCTGGTGGCTGAAGCCGGTGCCGACGTGGCCGATGTACCGCCATGCCTCATCTTCGCGTACCGCCAGCACGAGGGCGCCGAAGAAGGGCCGGGTTCGCCTCGGCGCCGTGAAGCCGGCGATCACGACCTCCTGCCGCTGCGCGGTCTTCACCTTCAGCCAATCGGCGGTCCGGCGTCCGGACGCGTATGGGCTGTCGGCGCGCTTGGCCATGATGCCTTCGAGATGTCTCCGCTCGGCTTCTGCGAAGAACTTCGTTCCCTTGCCTTTGCGGTGGTTGCTGAACGCGATCAGCTTGTGGCGGGGCAGGACGGCCTTAAGCCGCTGCTTGCGCTCGAGGAGCGGCAGCGCGCGCAGGTCCTCGCCGTCTGCGAACATAAGGTCGAACGCGCAGTACAAAAGCTTGGCCTTGTGGCGAAGGGCGTTTTGAAGCAACTGGAAATGGGATGCACCGTCCCTTCCCGATCGCGACGAGCTCGCCATCGATCACGGCGTCCGCCTTCACGTCCTCAAGTGCTTTCGCGACCTCGACGTAGGAGCGGCTGATGATCTTCCCGTTGCGGCTGTAGAGCGCGACCCGACCACGCCGGATTTCCGCGACCATGCGGAAACCATCGAATTTGTCCTCGAAGACCCAATTGGGATCGTCGAACGGTGAATCGGTCAGCGTGGCCAGCATGGGCTGCAGGCGATAAGGCAGGGTCGATTTTCGGGCCATGGCCGGGTCCTTCTACATAGCGGGCAAGGCCCGAAGCGAGCAGGACGGAAGCCGAACCTGCGCGGCATCGCCCGCCGCGACCAGTCCGCCGGCTCGAACCACGCCCAGCACCCCGGATTTGAATGGAGGGCCCGTTTCCGCCGACGAGAGCACGTGCCGTTTAAGGCCCGCTTGGAAGCGGTCGATGAGGACACAGGGCGTCCGGAGACCGGTCAACTCGACGATGGCCGTGGGCCCCAGTTCGATGAAAGTGCCGAGCGGCATTCGCTCCAGATCCAGGCCGGCAGTGGTGACGTTCTCGCCGAGGTCTCCCGCTGCGATTGAGAAGCCAGCTTTGCCGAGGTACGCGAACAGCTCGGAGGGGATCAGGTGGACCTGCCTGAGATTGGGCAGGCGGGGTCGTCGGCGGGCGAGAAAGCGGTGCCGGACGAACGCCCCGGCGTGGGCGTCTCCTTCCACGCCATGGCCTTCCACCAACGCAATGCAGTCCCGGGTCGGTTTGCTGAAGTGGTGCCCGCGGTGGGCGGCGACAGCCACTACCCTTCCCTCGAGCGAGAGATCGTGTCCCTGCGGCATCAGGCGGCCCGGGCGAGCGAGCGCCGCCTCTGGCGGAGGTAGCGCGTGATCTCCGGAAGCGTCATCGCGTTCAGGACCCGTTCGGGAGGGACACCGCCCTTGCGGGCCATCAGCACGCCCCAGTGCATGTGGTCGAGCTCGGGGATGGAATGGATACCCGCCCAATAGATATTGATCGCGTCGATCTCCTCGACCTCGACGAACGCCACACACCAACACTCTGCCTTTTCCTTGATCTCTTTCGCGAGTTCTTCGCGTGCCGCGGCGTCGAGTTTTTTCGAGTCGTCGATTCCGACGATCCGCGTGCCGGGCTTCAGGATCACGGCGCCAGCGGAGACGGGCCCGGCGAGAGGGCTCATTCCGGCCTCGTCCACGCCTGCCACGGCAGGTTGGCCACTTTCCCAAAGAGAGGTCTCGAAGCGGAGCATCTTGCGGAGCCGCTGCCCTTCGGACCTGTTTTCGAAGCGCCGTTTATCGATTGCAGCCAGGATGGCGCGAGCTCCCGCGCGGGTGTCGGCCCGCAAGATCTGCTCGACGCTGGCCTCGAGCGGTCTTTTCTCGACGACATAGCGCTGACGCAACAGATCGAGTGAATACTGGAACATCGCGGCCTTCGAAGACTGACTGTAGAGTAGCGTGTCGATGAACTTTGTGGCGATTGCCCTCGCCCTTTCGCGCGCCACGCGACGACGTTCACGTCGTTCGCGGCGCCGCTTGGCCCGATCGGCGGGCTGTCGCAGCGGAGGAACGGGCGTCGGCGAAGACACGATCGTCTGCTCAACTGAAAGCGCGTGGAAGTTCGCAGCGGAGCGGGCTTCCATGAATTCGAGCACTGTCCGTCCCTTGGACGTGATCTAGCAGCCGCCGCTGATGCGTTCGACCAACGCTTGTGACCAGATGTCGAGATCCGGGACCGTGCCGCGAGCCGCCTGGTCCGGTCCGCCCAGTCGCGTCCGCTGGTCGCCAAAATGGCCATGTCGCACTGAGGTCCTCCATCACGGCGAAGCCTCCGGATAGCTCACCAGGATCTTGAGGACGGTCACCTGGACATTCACGCCCGCCTCGACCGCTCAGCGCCACATCGTGGGCGCGCGGGAGAGGACGTCGCGGCCAACTTGCCTGAGCTCCTCCGGAGAGACTTCTCCCTTGGTCGCGGCTTCCAGGATCTTCGAAGCCACGTGAGTCCGTGCTTCAATCTCGTAGTGCGAGACGCTTTCGCAGACTCCCTCGAGGACCGCGCGCAAAAGCGCGGTGGTTGCCGAGTCGAACATGAAATGCCCCTGAAGGGAAAATTCAATCTTAGCCGAATTGCCGACTTGGGATTCATGTATGTTAAGCGCTAGGAAATAGGGAAGCGGCGGCGAGCGTGTGAGATGGAGGATCGTCTCGCGGGCAACTCCAAGGATTGGGGGTTGGCGTGGCACGTCGGCTTCCACACTAGCTGCAGACTTCGCGCTTGTTGCAGTCGACGGGCGCTAGTGACCGTGAAGCTCGCCGACAACGCGTCGTGCGGCGCGTGATCCGCTCTCCGGGAAATCAGGTACCTGCAAACGGCGGCGAGTGCTTTGACGCGGTCGGGCCAAACGGCGCAACGATGTCGGCTGAACGCGCGCCCCAATCGAAGCCGGCGAGAATCGCTTTGTCGATCGTCAGCGCATCATGAAGGCGGTAAGGTCGATCGCAAGCGCCGATGGTTGGGCCGTTCCGGAAAGTCTCGTTGGAAAGAAAGCGCGTCGGGCCGTAACCACGCAAATAGGGCACCAGCACGCGATAGCCGGGCGCCGCCAGCATCGGTGGGCCATCGGTCGGACCGGCCTCTTCATAAGCGGCGTCCAGGATGCCTTCGTTGGTGTGCTTCAGAAGAGTCCGCCGGTTGGCACGAGAGGCGCTGCCGGTTGCCTTGCAATTACCGGTGTTACGGCGCCACCTTCGTGACCTTTTACGAGTGGTACCCTGAGACGGTGGTCGATGCCAGTTTGCGCACGTTCAGCTGTAAGGCGGGGCCACGGCCCCCAGCACTATGGCCGCGCATTCCTGATCAGATGACCGCCTCGACGTCCAATTGTCGGCCGTACTTCGGTGTGCAGTGCCCAGCTGCTGCTTGTGACACCGAATCCTGGCTAACCGAGCTCCAACAGCCTCAATGGACGGTCTCAGAGCTGGATGGATCTCTCCTGACCTATCGGGTCTGGGCCAAGCTATACTAGACAGGTGGTCTCCATTGAGAGATCATCCAGCTTGAGGCAGACCTGGGCGCATCATGGACGTCAAAGGTTGGTTGCGGAGACTCGGCCTCGAGCAATATGAGGCGACATTCCGCCAGAATGAGATCGACGACACGGTCCTGCCGAGTCTGACGGCCGAGGACTTGAAGGATCTCGGTGTCGGATCAGTAGGAAACCGCCGAAAGCTGCTCGACGCGATCGCGGCCTTGCGCGGTGAAGCGAGCATCCCAACGCCGCTATCTGGCGCTCCTCGGCTAGCCAAAGAAGCGGCCCAAGATACCGCCGAGCGCCGCCAGATCACTGTGATGTTCTCGGACCTCGTGGACTCGACGGCGCTCTCCGCCCGCATGGACCCTGAGGACCTTCGGGAGATAATTTCGGCTTATCAGCGCTGCGTCGCCGAGAACGTGCGCCGCTTTGGAGGGTTTGTCGCCAGATATCTGGGTGATGGCGCATTGATCTATTTCGGCTACCCGCAGGCTCATGAGGATGACGCTGAGCGTGCAGTGCGGGCCGCCCTCGCATTGATTGATGCACTTGCATTGCTACCAGCACCAGCGCGCTTGCTGGTGCGGATTGGCGCCGCCACTGGAACGGTAGTAGTCGGGGATATTGTCGGGTCAGGCCAAGAGCAGAGGCACGAGATTATCGGCGAGACGCCAAACCTAGCGGCACGCCTCCAAACACTCGCCGCGCCCAACACACTGGTCATCGCTGAAAGCACCCGTCGGCTTCTTGGTAATCTCTTTGAGCTGCAGGATCTTGGGTCACGAGAACTCAAGGGTATCCCGGGGACGGTACGGGCGTTCGCGGTCGTGTGTGCAAGTGCTGTCGAGAGCCGCTTCGAGGCGATGCATCCGGGCACCCTGAATTCCCTGGTTGGACGGCAGGAAGAGCTTCAACAGCTCCTGCAATCCTGGACACGGGCCAAGAGCGGCGAAGGACAGGTGGTGCTGCTTTCTGGTGAAGCCGGAATCGGCAAATCACGCCTCACCGCAGCGTTGCTGGAAGAGCTCGCAGGAGAGCCGCACACGTCCCTGCGCCATTTTTGCTCGCCTCAGCACACCGACAGCGCGCTTCGTCCCTTCATCGTTCAAATCGAGCGCGCCGCCGGGATCCAATCGCGCGATACCATCTCTGAACGACTGGACAAAATTGGCCAAGCCTTCGCGACCAGCGCGAAGGCGACAAGAGCAGTTCCACTAATCGCAGCGCTGCTTTCCATTCCCACCACCGGGCACTATCCGGCCTTCAAGTTGACACCAAAACAGCAGCGACGGCAGACCTTCGCAGCGCTTTTAGATCACCTGGAGTTTCTATCGGAAAAGACGCCTCTTCTTTGGATCTTTGAGGACGCTCAATGGGCCGATGCCAGCTCAATGGAGTTGATTGACCTAGCTGTAGATCGTCTACGTCATCTGCAGATTCTTGCCGTTCTCACGTCGAGGCCGGAATTTCATGCGCCGTGGGAAGGTCTATCGAACGTCACGGCCTTGACTCTCGCTCGTCTAGAGCGCTCCCACGTGGAAGAAATCATCTCACAGGTATCTGCCGGAGCTCTACTGGCGCCTGAGGTCGTTGATCAGATCGTCGCCAAGACTGACGGGAATCCGTTGTTTATCGAAGAATTAACTAAGGCAGTACTCGAGGGCGGTATGCCGGCCGAAAGTGGCAAGGGTATCGCCCCATTGGCCATACCAACAACTTTGCGCGACTCGCTCATGGCAAGGCTCGACCACCTTGCAGCTGTGAAGGAGATTGCCCAGCTGGGTGCTGCGATCGGACGCGAATTTTCTTACTCGTTACTGCGCGCTTTGACCAGGCACGATGATGCGACGTTGAGAAACGGTCTCTTCCAGCTAGAGCAAGCACAGCTTATCTTTCGCCGCGGCGAGATGCCGGACGCGATCTACATCTTCAAACACGCGCTCATCCAAGATGCTGCATATGAGAGCCTGCTCAAGGGGCGGCGGCAAACTATCCACCAGAACATTGCCGAAGCCTTGCGCGATCATTTCCCAACGGCCATCGACACCCAACCGGAGGTCATAGCCCACCATTTTTCAAACGCAGGGCTCAATGAAGTTGCCGCTGAATGGTGGGGAAAAGCGGGAGAATTCGCGACGCGCCGCTCAGCTTATAGCGAAGCAATCGATCACTACAGAAAATCATTGAAGTTGTACGCGGCGTTGCATGACAGCCCGGAGCTTCGATTGCGGCGACTGCGGGTCCATACCGCCTACGCTTACGCCCTGTTTCATGGTCGAGGGACCGGTCTAACCGAGACAGTCACGGTTTTTGCCGAAGCACGAGCACTAGCGGCTTCAGTCGAAGAAATTTCCGCAAGATTCCCCGCTTACTTTGGCATGTGGGCGGGAAGCTTTTCGCGCGCGGATCTTGCACCCATGGAGGAGGTTGCCGAGGCATTTTTATCCGACGTGCAAAGTGTTTCGACGCCTGGCGAAGTCGGCGTGGCGCACTGCGTGTTCGGAGTGACGCAATGGTTCCGGGGCGATTACCCCGCCGCACGCATGCATCTCGAGAGAGCCGTAGACGTGTACGATCGCAATAGAGACTCTGCTCTTGCCGAGGTGTTTGGTTACGATCCCGGCGTAATCGCCATGTCGCGCCTCGCCACGGTGCTTTGGCCGATGGGGGAGGTCCGTCAGGCTGAGCGCATCATGCAGCAGGCCCTTACCCTTTCTAAAGAGATTGGGCACGTTCCGAGCGTTATGGTGTCGCATCACGTTGCGTGCATCCTCGCGAGTATGCGGCGCAATGAGATCGACGTCAGGTCGCATGCCAAGACCATTCTGGACCTCGCCCGCGAACATAGTGTTCCCGTACGCATAGCAGACAGCACATTCTTCTTCGGCTGGTCCCGCTGGCACGGAGGTGATCCCGATGGTGAGGCCGGAGTCCGTGATGGCCTGTCGATGTTGAGGAGGTTGCAGTATCGTCTGCTCGAGCCATTGATTCAGACATTGCTCTCAGAGTTAGAGACGCAATCTGGTCGGACGGACATCGGGCTCAAGCTCCTCGACGAGCAACTCGCAGAGACTCACCGGAGCGGCGAGCGCTGGTTTGATTCAGAGATGCATCGAATCCGGGCCAAGTTTTTGTTACGTGGTGGAGGGTCCCACAATGCTGAGGCAGAAAGAGCTCTCATAAAAGCAATTGAAATTGCCCGGATTCAAAAAACAAGAACTTTTGAGCTTCTCGCCACGATCTCGCTGGCACGGCTCTATCGAGCAACAGACCGAGATCGCGCTGCGCGCGAGCTGCTTCTTGCACTGTCCAGCCAAAGAATCGGCCACGAAGTACCTGAATTTGAGCAGGTACAACGCATGCTGGACGTGCCGCCTGCGTGATCGAAAGCCGTCTTTGAGGTTGGATCGCACCATAGCTCACATGGTGCCATCTCCAGCCTATCAGGCCGCCGGGATCGCTGGCATCGCAGACGTTCTGCGCCGAAGGAATCCAGCCCGCGCTTTTGCTCTGCGGCGGGGTGCAGGTTGCGAGCTCGGTCGCCTGCGGGCTGGCGCCGACCGCGGGTGCGCTCGGCATCATGCCCGCGGCCATTGCGATCGTGTCATCACGGTTGGGGTGGGCGCGCTTCATGCCGCCTCGATCATCGCTCGTCGGCGGCTTGCCGACGCGACCTCAGAGCGTTAAACCACTTCCGCGCAATCTTCGGCGTACCGCGGGCACGTACCGCGCGCAGCCCAAGCACTTGCGAAATAAGTGCGAGGACCATCGGGAGATCCGTCGAGATAGGCAAGACGCAGCGCCTTCTTGAATTGTCTTTTACTCACGTCGAACGCCGCCACATAAGTCGCGAACATACCGTCGCCACCGTCTAAGGGAGTCCAAAAATCATCAAAGTTGACAAAGTTCATCGTGATTGTGAGCGCGGTTTCCTGCACATTTTGGAGCCCTGCGTGCTTCAATTCACCTGCGATACCTCCTTGACGAGTAATGGGCCGAGACAAGGCCTTGGCGCGCAAATATGCCGCTTTCGCATCGAGGACGGCTGCCGTGTCCCAAAACATGCGGCCGAAGACGAGACCACCGCGCAAGTCCCACATGCAGGCTGAAACCGTTCCGCCGGGTCTCGTCACGCGCACCATTTCGCGTATCGCGCGTTGCGGCTCCGGGATGAACGCTAGCACCAGCATCGATAGTGTGAGATCAAAGGTGTTATCGGCAAACGGAATGTTGCACGCATCTGCCGTCTGGAAATTAATGCGGGGGTCTGCTTCCCTTGCCTTGGCGTAGGCAATATAGGAATCCGAAAGATCGAGCGCCTCGATGGACGTGAACCCGGGGTTCCTTGCAAGCTCCACGGCGAGGTGGCCAGTTCCGCAGCCCACGTCAAGCACTCTTCCTTTCGCAGAAGACGCTGCGAATGCTATGAAGAAGGGGGCGAGCATCCGGCTGTGGCGCCCCATTTGCAACTCGTACCGTTCGCCGCTCGAAGGTGGGAACGTCGAGTTTCTGATATCGAGCCGATATGGCGCGGTTGTCACGAGTAACGCTCGCCAATATTGAAAATGACGTACATGACCACCCGGCTTTTCGCGGCCGCCAGAAGGTGATCTATCCGACGAATTGGAAAGTCGCTCGTTTCGTCCCGACCACCACGGCGGCTAACGGTAGCCCGTCGTGCCATGCTGGAGGCGATGAAACACTCGAAGTACGAAAAGGCAGCCTGTTCAGCGACGTTTCGATTTTCGCTCGGCGACTTTGATCGAGCGATCGAGTTCCTTAAGCGCTCGACTCGCTTCTTCTAGTTGCGATTGGAGAGCTTTTCTTTCTCGCTGCAGACCTTTCACCAGAGCCTTCCGTTTGGCTTCGGTTAGATTGTCCAGATCGACCAAATCTATAAGAAAAGCACACATTGCTTCGCCTCTCTCTATCAAGTTCAATCAACTAGCACACTCAACCTCCCACGACTGAGTGTCGACGCTCTCCAGTGGATAATCAAGCCTGAGCCGCCCGAGCTCTTTACTACCGGCATCGAAGTTGGCCAGGAGTGCCAATCGCGACGGCCAGAACGGCAGCGCGCATTCAAAAATCACACAGTCTGCCAAGCTCCCTGTCAGGGTTTGCTACTGCTTTGGCTACGACAGCCAGGTAATCCGCAATCCAGTCCCGGTCGGCGTTTGGGGCGAACAAATCCTTTTTAAGCGCGCAAATTCCTTTGATACCCGTCGGGCTCTCTTGGAGAGCCATCGAAAGCCAGGCGCAATCGATCGGCATTGCAGTACGCGCTTTTTGAAAAGTGAACGGTTGCGCCGTCAAATCCCGCAACTTGGGTGACCGGCGAAACGCAACCTGAAGAACGAAATAGATTCGCACGAGTGTTGCCGGTCTCAGGTCCGTTTCCTTCGCTAATCGTGCGGCAATGACATCAAAGGGGAGCTCCTGCATTGCGTGCGCTGCAACTACCGTCTCGCGTACGCGATGGACCGCGTCGACAAAGGTTAGACTCGCGTCAATTTGCGTCCGTAGCAGCGTGGTGTTTGCAAACGGTCCGATTACGCTTTCCCTCGCGAGCTGCCCGCGATTTGCCATCAGCGTAGCCACGCAGATATCGCTGCATCCGCTTCGCAGCACCAAGAGCGTCTTGAATACCGCCAGCAAGGTCATGAACAGGGTTACACCTTGGCTACGGCAGAAGTCTCGCAGGCGTACAACCAACTCATCGGACAGCTGAAATGGTCTTTCGATAATGCGCGCCGTCAGTTCGCCAACAACGTTGATCTTGGGGGGGTTAAATAGGAGTGAGACTTTGTTCAGACGCTCCTTCCAATATGCGTACTGTTTATCTGCCGCAATGCCAGTGCACCACTGACGTTGCCAACGCGCAAACTCGGAAAACTGAAGCTCAGGCTCGGGCAGCTTCGATTTCCTGCCACTCACCGAGGCGGAATAGAGTTCGGAAAGCTCCTCCATAAAGACCACCATCGACCACCCGTCGACGATGATGTCATGCACGACAAAAAGCAGGATATGGTCGTTCGTGTCGAGCCTAAAGAGGTGCGCGCGAAATAATGGCGCTCGCGTCATGTCGATCGGTTCCAAGGTGGCTTGCTGAACTTCCAGCTTCGCTCTTGTGAGCTGGAGTTCCTTTGCTCGAGCACTTCGGGGACCCGATCGCATTGCCAAGTTCTTCATGCTCAAGATCCATTCGACATCGACGTCCGGCGCCACGACGGCGGTGGGCGCCTCATTCCGCCAATGAAATGCCGTGCGCAGGCAAGCATGCCGGCGCACCATGCTGCCAAGGCTCTGCCTTAGCGCGGGAACATCAAGTGCTCCTTGCAGCCGATAGGCGAAAGGCAGATTAAACTGCGGCAGTCCGGGGAGTTTGCGTTCGACTCGCAACATACGCTCTTGCACAATCGACACGGGTTGTGGGCCATCTGCTTTTGCGCAATCCGCCGCTTCTATAGTGGGAATGCGCCGGATCGTCTCCCCTGAACCCTTTCGTAATGTCTCAACGCGGTTCGCCAGCGCAGTAACGGTCGGCGCGCTGAAGATATCCTCGAAGGACACTTGAACCCCGAAACGCTCTTCCAGACGCAGGATCATTTGCGCCATGGCAAGTGAATCGATGCCTAGGGCAAAGATATCTTGGTCTATTTCGACCTGGTCGCTACCCAGGATTTCTGCCCAGATTCCCGCGAGTTGACACTCCAATTCCGAACGTGGGGCGACCATGTCTGCTCCACGCTGGTCGGTACTCGGCTGAATTGCCGATAACGCGGCCGCAAGTTGACCTCGATTTATCTTTCCCCCCGCGCCCTTAGGTATTTCCGAGACGATATGGATGACGCCCGGAACCTTGAATCCACTCAGAAGTTTGCGGGCGAAGTCTCGCAGCTTCTGCGCACTAACCTCGGCGTCGCGACTTAAGACTACGGCGGCAGCCACCTCGGCCCCAAGCCTCTCATGAGGTACCGGGAAAACGGCGGCGTCGATCACATCTGGATGGCTCAGCAACGCCTCCTCCACTTCGGCGGGCGCCACTTTCTGTCCTCCCTTGTGGATAATCTCTTTGATCCGACCGACGATGAAGAGATAGCCCTCTTCGTCAAAGTACCCGATGTCGCCAGTTCGAAACCAGTTTTTGCGAAATGCGGACGCGGTTGCTGCGGCATCGTTGTGGTACCGTCTGGTTATCGTGGGACCCTGCAGCTCGATTTCTCCACGTTTGCCCGCCGGCAATCGTCGCCCCTCACTATCGACAATCGCGATCTCAGGTCCTGCCGGCCGACCGACTGAACCCAGCTTTCGCCGGTGTAATGGATTTGCCGTAATTTGAGTTGCGGCCTCGGTCATGCCGTAGGTATCGATTACCGGGACGCCAAATAAGGCCTCCAATTCGCTAAGCGCGTCGCGCGCAAGAGATGTTGAGGCCGAGCGAATGAGCCTCAGGGAGGATCGGCGCGCGGCTTGTTTGTGCAGAATTGCCTCGCGCAAAATCGCCTGATGGACTGCGGGTACGGCCGTGTACCAGGTTGGTCGAAACTTTCGAAGCCAGCCAAAGAACGCTGTTGGATCAAAGCCGGGCGTGCAAACCACGCTGGAGCCGGCCGTCAAGCCGGCCAGAACACCCGAGATCAAACCGTGCCCGTGGAAGAGAGGTAATACGCTCAGAAGGCGGTCTCGCGGTCCAAGTTCTAGATTCACACCGACGTTGCGGGCTGAGAGACAGACGCTTGCGTGGGTCAGAGGCACCATCTTCGGCCGCGACGTGCTGCCGGACGTCAAAAGAATGAACGCATCGTCGGAAGAGGACGCTAACTGATCATTAGGCGGTTCTCTCTGACTAACAATATGGAATGCGCCAGCCCCCTCGCCCGGACGAGTCACAACGTCGATGATGCGTATACCCAACGAACTCGCGGCGCGACGGCAGGCCGAGGTCGGATCAGCGTGGGCCAATAGCGCTGCCACGTCCAGATCAGCGAAGTAACGCTTGTATTCATCATAGGTGAAGTCTGGGCTGAGTGGCACACATACGGCACCTACGGCAAGCGTCACCATCGCCACGGCAGCTTCGGGTCCGTTTGGCAAGACCACCGCGACCCTGTCGGTTCGGCTCACTCCCGCACTGCGCAACCCGCGCACGACATCATGGGTCAGCAACGACAATGCACCATATGTCATTGGGAGGCACCCGGGAGCCAATATTGCGTATCGGTCGGGCGCCTGTCGTCCGTGATGTAAGAGGAGGTCGTAGAGACAAGCAAACGTCGTCGTAGTTACGCTCTCCCGCGAAGCTATATCCTTTACCTTCTCAATGAACTTCGACAAACCCGCCTCCATTTCAGATGGACGACTAGTTCGTGTCTATGAATACCTGGATCTCGAATCACTGCTCGAACTAAAGCGGCATTTTGAAATCGGCCGCAGAGTAAAAGTCCTTCGAAACGGCGCGATGCGCAATACAGTCGCTCAAGCCACCAATTTCCACTCCGACTCCGCCTCTGGATGACAGAGGATATATCATTCATGGCCCAAAGACACCCCATAGTTGGGTGCCGTTTTGCCCCTCGACCTCTGGCACAGCCAGTTCATCCGAACTCGCCAAGAGTTGACAGCGAGGAATCGCAGCGGCCGTAGTCCATACGTGAGAGGCCGCGAATGATATCTCGGGCGCGTGCTAGTCCCCTACGGAAGCGCAAGAGTTGGTCGTGCTCACGATTGCACTGCGAAAAGAACTCGCGGACGAGGACAGTCGATAGCGCTGACCAAATCGCCCGGGCGCACATGCTTCACCAATACCTGCGGCTTGCACCTTCGGACGATGCTTGCGAATTAATCCAGCGTCTGACAAATCTGTTTGAAGGTTAAAGGAATACGGTATAGTCTTGTGAGATCAAGCTTCGATGAAAATTTGAAGTGTCGTCTGGTTGGCGGGATCACATGAACGAGCCCGCAGCATGGCACTTGGCCCAGAGACCATCCGTCATGTCATCTCCTAGCAAGATTGCGCTCTTCATCGATGGAGCCAATCTCTACGCCACTGCCAAGTCGCTCAACTTCGATATCGATTACAAGCGGCTGCTGAGTGAGTTTCAAAGTCGCGGGACGCTGCTGAAAGCGTTTTACTACACGGCCGTTATCGAGGATCAGGAATTCTCGTCGATCCGCCCGCTGATCGACTGGCTGGACTACAACGGCTATAGCGTCGTCACCAAGGCCACCAAGGAGTTCATCGACGCTTCTGGCCGCCGCAAGGTCAAGGGCAACATGGACATCGAGCTTGCAGTTGATGCCATGGAGCTCGCAGGGCACATGGACGAGATGGTGCTGTTCTCGGGTGATGGAGACTTCCGCTCACTGGTTGCAGCAGTGCAGCGGCGCGGAGTCCGCGTTACCGTGGTGTCCACCATCGCGGGTCAGCCGACAATGATCGCCGACGAGCTGCGCCGTCAGGCCGACGTGTTCACCGATCTTACGGAACTCAAAGGTAAGGTTGGTCGGAATCCGTCTGAAAGGCCCGCACTCCGTGAGCGCGAGTCGCGCTATCGCCCGCACGCGGTCCTAGAGCGTGAGACCACCCCAGGCCTCAAGGGAAATGATAGTGTGCTCGAGGACTGAGACTGCTCGTGTGATCCCGAGGCTGCTATGACCGTGGCCCTGGTCTTCTGAAGCGCAAAATGACCGCGCGCCGAAGCGAGCGGCTCGAGCTTAATATCGAGAGCATGCCGAGCATGATCAGCAGTACGCCGACCAACTTGCCGTCCGACTCGCCGCCTCGTTCTCGGCGAAGCGTGGGCCGACTGGAACATTCTGAAGTTCGCACGAAGTCGCCACATGGTCGTGCGGATCGACTCCATCTTGCGTTGGGGGCAATCGCTAATAGTTGCAACAGTGGGTGGACTGATCCGTAGGCCGAGGTTAGGCATGAATGCCCTCCCAATCATGGATTGCCAGCGCCACGAATCTACTCCTGTTCGGTCCATACGTGGAAAATAGCTGGATTTGAAAGCTAGCCCCGTCTCCGTGGTGGGCCCGCAATGCACCTGATGGGCAGACGCTGCCGGCCCGGTATACGCTCCGCAACGCACCTAGGTTGTATTTGCATTTCTTCTTCGACGTTGCTTTTCTCGTGTCTTTTGCAAAAGAGCGCTTATTTGGTCTCTGGGCGCGTGAGGGTTCTTTGAGTGCTTTTCTGGTACGGTAGAGAAGCCAACAGCTGAAACAGCGCTCGCGCAGCCTTATATCTCGCCTCGGCACGACTGCGCTCTCGGCCATTGAGTAAGCACTCCCCTGCGCTTGTCCGAATAAACCATCCCCAGCGTCGTCCCTTGCGTTGAACGTCGATATCAAAGGTTGGCAGAACACTTGGTCGACAGGAGTTGTGTACGTAATTGTTCACGATACGCGCTCAATGAAAGGCGGAAGTCTTTTTTCTTACGGACGCCGTGAACAGCGGACCAGCCCGCATTGCCACAATGCCTAGAGGTGCAATCGCGACATGGCCTGTAGGAGGCTGGCCAACTTCCATGATGGTCATTTTGCTACCTTGCGAAAGTGGGGACCACACGGCGGCCAACCCCTTGATAATGCAAAACTCCTGAGGCAGCATGGCCCAATTGGGCTATGCTTTTCGAGGTGCTGCGGCACATTCCAGGAACGTCGGAATGGTAGATGGAACCGATTGATCTGCACCGACTAAGCGGCGTTTTGGCCGCCGCCGCGATCGATCCCTCTCTCTGGACATACGCATTGGAGACAGCGGCGGAATGCACCGGCTCGTATGGTGCGGTACTGTTACCAGTCGTCGGAGCATTGCCAATCGTTGCTGCAACTCCTTCAATGGAACGTAGCGCAAATGTTTACGTCAAGGATGGATGGCAAACCCGCGATGAGCGCTACCGCGGGAAGGCCACGTTCCTGGCGAATGGGGTGGCAACGGACGACGACTGCATGCCATTAGACGAACGCAAGCGTTCGCCATTCTATCAGGAATTCCTTCGGGCCTGTAATCTCAGCGGTTGGGCAGGCGTCAGGATTGGCCGGGGGGATCTGGTATGGAATTTGAGTCTGCAAAGGACTCCGGACCAAGACACCTACTCCGCAAGTGAACTACGAGCTCTTTCCAATCTGGCCAACAGCTTGGATTCGGTCGTTCAGACATCCGCAGCGCTAGGCATGGCAAAAGGCGAATCCGCGCTAAACGCCTTCGATTTCTCTGATCGCGCGGCACTGCTGCTGGACCGATCGGGCCAGGTGGTTCGGGTCAATTCAGCTGCGGAGCGATTAATCGGAATGGATCTGCAGATTTCAGCAGGGCGCATTCGCTGCCAGGACCCGAAATCAAATGAACTCCTACATAACGCCATCAGAGCTATGTTCTGGAGCCTTGAAGCCTTCACTAGCGCACCCATAGTTCTGCAAAAAGTTTCAGGTGGCCGACTCGTCATCTACCCAATGAGGCTTTCTGGTCTAACTGACTCTCCCCTTTCTCTCTTCCACGCAGTATTAGTTATCTCCGACACTGACCTGCAGCAGTCAGCGGGTATGAAGACTCTGCGCGAGGTCTTCGAGCTAACGGACGCAGAATCGCGGCTGGCAGTAGCTCTTGGGAGCGGCAAGAACTTGGACAGTTTTGCGGCAGAGCGAGGACTTTCTAAGCAGACCCTGCGCAATCAATTAAAGTATGTTTTTATGAAGACAGGGACAAATCGCCAAGCTGAGTTGGTGATGATGTTGTCGAACCTCGTTCCGAAGAAGTGACGACGCGATCCCTCATGAATGTGCGATGCCGCTAATTCGACCTTTACAGTAGCGCGATTCAGAACCCAGTAGTTCTACACCAAAGGCGAGTCGCAAGATGGACATCGAGCTCGCGGTGAACGCAATGGAGCTCGCCGAGCACATCGACGAGATAGTCCTGTTCTCCGGTGACAGCGACTTCCGTTCCATGGTCGCGGCGGTGCGGCGCCGCGGCGCGCGCGGCACGGCGATCTCCACCATTGCCAGCCAGAACCCCATGATCGCTGACGAACTGCGCCGCCAGGGCGACGTCTTCACCGACCTCGTCGAGCTTCAATCCAAGCTCGGCCGCGATCCGTCCGAACGGCCGCTCCCCCGGGAACTGCAACGCGCCTGACAAAAACCGGAGCGGACGCATATCGAGCAACGGCACCGCCGGCAGCGTTTCATTATCAATGAAATCCCAGTTGCACTTAGCCTAGCAATGACCGTGCCAAGGATTGTGACGGCCCGCCGGTTCACGCTGGCGGCCTTCGCACCTGCTTCTCTTCTCCCAAACTAAGGCGATTTGGTGGGGGCGGCACCTGCGGGCGCGGAGTATCGATCGGCTGGTCTGGAGAGGAATCACTTCCTCTATTTTCCTCCTTGACGAGGGCGCCAATGCAGCCGATCGCTACTAGCAGCGCTCCTACGATCATCAGCCAGTGCGGCAACTTAAAGGTTGCAAAAAGAGATAGCCACACAGTCTCCGCCACTTTTCTACTCCTTCACTGGTTCTGGCGGTTCTTCAGCGCTGCTTCAGCCTCCAAGAGGAGCGCTATCGTCCAGTCGGTGCCGCTGCACGAAAGCAGGCGCGCTTGTCGTCCCGGTTCCCCTCCGGCACGGACTCCAATCATTCCGGGCTCTCTTCCCTCCCCTTCGGGAACGACCGACCCGTTGGGCCGTTCGACTGCGTACCGGATGCCATCCCTTATGAGCCACCAGTGAGTGTACTTCTCGTCGAGGACGATCCTCTGATCCGCGAATTCGTGGTCGAAGCACTGCGGGAGGCAGGATATCACGTGATCCACGCGAGCACTGGTGAGGAGGCGCTGGCCTGGTGCAAGCGGCACGTCGCCGACGTGCTGGTCACAGACGTTAGGCTGCCCGGACAAGTCGATGGGTGGCAGATCGCGGAGCGCTGCCGAGAGCAGGATCCGGAACTGCCGGTCATCTACGCGACAGGCTTCTCGCCCGCCACACCACGCCCCGTCCCGGGCAGCCGCATCGTGAGGAAGCCCTTCCATCCGGGAGAGATCGTCAGGATGATCAGGGAGCTCGGCGACGAAAAGGGGCCGTCGCCGGGTTAGCCGGTCTACTCGCGACCGAGCCTTACCCGCGCCAGCCGTAGCTGGACCGACGTCGGGTCGTTGCTTCGGCGCACCACGACCTTCTTGCGGAATTATCCTTTCGGTGGGCCAATTCCTCGACGGCCCGAGCGCAGATCTCAGCGGGGTCTTTGAGGCCGGTCTGACCGATTTCGATTACCTTCTTGGCAATCAGTTCGGTGAGAGGGTCGTTGCGATCCTGTACGCCAATCATGCGCAGAGCCTGTTCGTAGGCCCTCGAAAGCCGCGCAATCTCTTCAGGTCCGAGAGGCGAGTTTTGAAGTATCCGGGAGATGGCCACTTGGTGTCCCCCGCTGGACCCAGCGTAGCACCGATCTGCTGACAGAGAATTGTGCCTTAGTAGCCAATTTTGGTCTCCGCAGGGTGCCGAAGGAAAGAGAGCACGCGCGACGGGCCGCAACGGACTTTCAGGGAGACACGATTCTTAGAGGCGCGGAGGAACGATAGCCCGAGTGCAAGGTTTTCCCGACGCCCCTGCCCCAAGGGGCGAACCCCGTACTGGCCCCAGCTCATAGCCCCCTAGCCCCCCAGGGCTGGGGCCTTCGGCTGGCGACTGCCGCGAGACGGTGGCTTCCGTGAACCCCCGCACTTCTCACCTTGCTCAGAAAGGGCTATTCGTCTGCGCCGACAGGGCCGAACTCTCGCCGCCGAGCAGCTTCAGCGCGGTCTCGATCTTGGCCATAGCGCTTGGATTTCGGCGCGCTCGTTCGGACTAGGTCGGCTTGTAGCCGCGCCCTCAGCGCTTCCTTCTGGTCATGGAGCTTCGCAACAGCGGACGTCTCATCACCAAGGAACGAACCGAATTCGAAAGGGCCGCTCGGAGAGCGGCCCTTTCCTGGTTCACCAGCTCCGGGTGCCGAAGCTGAACCCGATGCTCGGGCCACCGCCGTAGTAGCCGTAGCCGTGATCATAGTAGCCGGGCCCGCCATAGGAGCCGTAGCTCCGGCGGACCACATAGCCGTCGTCCCCGCCGTAGTAGCGCTGGACATAGCGTGGACCGCGGGTGCGATAGCAGCGGCCGTACTCGTTGCAGACCAGGCGAACCTGGTCGACGTTGGCCATCTCCGTCGACGCGACAGCAGCGGGCGCAAGAGGGGCGGCACCTGCGGACGACGCCATAATGGTCGCCGCGAGCGCTCCTAGAATCATGGTCTTCATGGGTGTTCTCCTTTGGCTGCGAGATCAATCGATCTCTTCGATGACTCGACGCTCATGGGGTTCGACGATGTACGTGTGGCTGTCGCGGTTGATGTACCGGTACTCGCGCAGGGTCGGCGCGTCCCGATAGACCTCTTCCGGAAACGCTTCGATCTCCACGCCTTCCGGCACGCGCTCACCTCGACGGATCTCGGTCCGGACCGTGCTGCCGGTCGTTTGCCGCTCGCGCTCGACGGGACGCGCCTTGGCGTGCTTGCGGATGACTTCGCGATCACGATCGCTGAACGTCGCTTTGCGCTGCTCCGTGCGCGCCGGCGCGGCCGCCGTCGAGCGACCGGAGTACGGCAGGGTCGCGACGATCTTGTAGGTCGACGGCTCGACGATCACGATCTCGTCCTTCACCAGCACGAAGTGGTAACCGCGGTACTGCGGCACGATCTCGACGACCTCGGCCGGCAGCGGCTGCAGGCGGACGTCGCGCGGAACGACCGTGCCCACCGACAGAGAGAAGTTCACGTTGGTCAGCGGCTGCACGTTCAGGTGCGAGATCGACGCGCTGATGCGGGTCCGCTGCTGGTCGTTGATGTTCACCGACGTGTTCGCGTTGGTGTTCGACGAACGATCTGCCGTGTTCTGCTGATTGGTGGGCTGCTGGGCGGTGTTGATCGAACCGCTACCCATCGGCGACTGCGCCTGATTGCTGCTTGAGGACGGCGGGTTGGCGCTCTGCGTCTGGTTGTTCATGTTGTTCGAAGGCGGATTGGTCTGCGCCTGGTTGGAAGGCGCCGTGGTCTGGTTGGACGGCTGATTGGTCTGGGCCTGGTTCGCCGAATTCTTCGCGGCCGGCGCCTGCGTGGTGTTGGTCCCGGTACCGGAATTGGACGACGGCGCAGACTGGGTCTGGGCTGAATTCGTCGCAGGACTGGTCTGCGCGGATCCCGAAGACGAATTCGAAGACGGGGTCGACGTCGAGGACGATGGCGCCGTCGAGGTGGAATCCTGCTGGCGCTGCGTCGCCGACGGATTTGAGCTCGACGAGGATTGAGCGAAGGCCGAAGTCGCGATCGCGACTGCAGCGGTCGTAGCCAAGAATAAACGCTTGTTCATCCAAAACCTCCTAAATGCGACGTCTAACAACGTCGGCTGAGACACGCAGTTCCTTCCCGGGAAAACTTGGTAACTTTCGCCGGGCGCTTCCGTATTGCTGCTGTCCCGAAATGGCGCAGGGCTGCCGGCAGGCACAACCGGAACTTCAGAAGCGCGGGCTCGTTGGCAATGACTACTTACGAGGCATTGAGGAGGACACATGAAGAAGCTGATCGTGTGCGGCGCGCTCGCCGCCTTCGCCCTCGGCACGCAGGCCGCCAGCGCCGCCGAGTTCTACATCGTTCGAGACGCGACCACTAAGAAATGTACGGTCGTTGACACCAAACCGACGACGACCACCACGACGGTCGTGGGCGACGGCGTCTACAAGACCAAGACGGAAGCCGAGTCCGCCGTGAAGACCACCAAGGTCTGCACCGAACAGTAAACGGTATCGCCAAGCCCAGCCGGGCTGGCGAGAACGTTCGGACAGCAAATGGAGGAGCAGATGCCTGTATTGATTTTGTGGGCCGTACCTGCCGTGCTCGTTGTTGGCGGCGTCGGCTATTGGTTAGTTCACATGCACTGAGCGAACGTAAGCTCGCATGAATGGCTCGCCCGCAAACGGGGCGGGCCTTTTCTTTTCGGCCAGTTTCACCGGGTGCTGTGAAAGAAAACCGGTGCTGTGAAGAAAAAGGGCCTCCGGATGGAGACCCCCAATCTCGAAGAACGTTCTGTCCGTCAGTTGTAATCCGAATACTTGAACTGCGGGAGCGCCTTGAGCTGCTCCTTGTTGCCGCTCATGACGGCGTGGTCTGGGACCCAGTCGTTGCGGTTCGTGGTGTTGGTCGAAGCCGCGCCGGTCGTGGTGGTGTCGCGCGAGCTGGTCGAGGTGCTGGTCGAGCTCGTCCGGACAGGCTCTTCAACGAACTTCAGCTTGTCCATCGAGACGGCGATGTCGTGTTCGCCCATGCCGAGAAAGCCACCGATGCCGATCACCACCGCGTTGATCTTGCCGCTCTTGTCAACGAGCAGTTCGTTGATGTCACCGAGCTTCTCGTTGGCTTCGTTGTAGACGTTCAGCCCCATTAGCTTCGAGGCGCGCCAATTGCCCTTCAGCGCCATCTTTGCATCGGCCGGTTGGGCGGTTGCCGCCGGGGCGGCGCGATCGGGCTGAGCGGATTGGGCGAACGCAGCGCCGCCGATCACCGCAGTGCCGAGCAGAGCAACGGCAAGAAAGCTTTTCATCGATATCTCCTCCAACGTGAGCCGCACCCGTTAGGTGCCGGCCCCAACGCCTGGAATTGCCACTTGTTCCTGATTTCGGAACACGGGGCTGACGGTAGGATTCGATCCCACTAGATCCCGTCCCCTATCGACGTTCGGTCGTCACGAGCCGGACGGAAACGCCCTTACCTTGGGAGCGCAGGCAGGCATCAGAGAAATGTGGCCACACCTGCTTCGAACAGTCTGCCGTGTCCGTCACCGAGTCGCGGACTTGCTGGATCTTCGGCTGCGAAGGAGGTGCTTCGTCCGCGAGAGCCGACGTCGCCTGAAGGACTAAAGCTGCTGTCGCGGAAAGGATCTTCATGGGCGTTCTCCTGATCGGCGACAACGGGCACCGTCTGCAGACGTTCCGGCCGTCGTCGAAGCGCTCCCCTCGCGAGTCCTTAGTGTGGTCGGAGTTCTGGAAAGTCCCTCACGTGTGGAGCCCTCCGCGAGCGATCAACTCGCGATACCGGTCTTCATACTCCCGCGCCATCCGGCTCGCGGCGAAACGCTCTTCGAACCGGGCTCGGACCTCTCTTCTGTCGAGCCGGACGACTTCCTTGATCGCTTCGATCGCCTGCTCCTCGTCGTCCACAATGAAGCCGGTGACGCCGTCCTCCACAACTTCCGGCACCGATCCCGAGCGGTACGCGATCACGGGCGTCCCGCACGCCATCGCCTCGATCACGACCAACCCGAAAGGCTCAGGCCAATCGATCGGAAACAGCAGAGCGGCGGCGCCGGCGAGGAACGGCTGCTTGCGGACTTCGTCCACCTCGCCGACCAGCTGGATGTTCTCACCATCGATCTCGGGCTCGAGCTTCTTCTTGAAGTAGGCCGTCTCCGCGCGAGGGATCTTGGCGGCGATCCGTAGCGGCATCCGCGCAGCGCGTGCGATGCGTATGGCCTCTTCCGGCCCCTTCTCCGCCGTCAACCGGCCGAGAAAGGCCAAGTACGAACCGGGTTCGTAGGAGGGCTGAAGCAGATGCCTGGGCAGCCCGTGCGGAATCGTCGCGATCCAGTTTGCGTCCGGAAGCGGACGGCGCTGGCTGTCGGAGATGGAGACGAAAGAAGCTTCCGGAAACCCCCCGATCACGTCGGATAGACCCGGAAGGTCGAGTCGGCCATGCGTGGTCGTCAGAAACGGCACTCCGGTCCGGCTCAGGACCGGCAGGGGCAGCCAGTCGATATGGGAGTGGATCACGTCGAATTCGCTCGCGCGCTCGGCGATGGCCTCGATCTGCAGCGCGCAGGCGGCATTCGGATCAGCCCCCCTCCGCCCCAGGCGCAGCGCGCGCGGCCACACCGCGTGGAGCTTTCCCTTCGTCTTTGAGTCCCCGCTGGCGAACAGCGTGACGTCGTGTCCGAGATCGACCAGCTCGTCCACCAGCCAGGCGATCACCCGCTCAGTGCCGCCGTAAAGCTTGGGAGGAACACTCTCGGCCAACGGCGCAAGCTGGGCGATCCGCATCGAGCTAGTCCCCCAGAACGATCCGCAAGCCGATCACGATGACCGCGGAGATGAGGAACGAGATCGCGAGCAACGTCCAGCTTGGTCTTGTGCTTCCGCGGGCTACGCGTGCGACGAGCATTTTCATGCTCCTCAACATTCGTCTCGGGGAAGCCGTTGCAGGTAGGCGATCCCGAAGCTGGCGAGCTCTTCGGTATTGCTCTCGCGCTCTTCCCATCTCCTGTGCAGATGGCGCTGCAGCAGGCAGCGTCGGCTGTCATGAGCGTCGACTTCGGGATGCCGCGCCCGATACACCGTCCAGGCGGTCTCCGTGGCGTTCTTCAAGACGGCTTCGTCAACCATGCTCACTCTCCGGAGACCGGTCCAGTCGCGGCCAACTCAAGGCACTCCGGAAAGTTTCCGGTTTTCCCGACTGTAGACGAAGAGAGGAGGTCAGGACGCTTTCGCGCGCGCTCGCGCACGCGCCGCCCGACGGCGCTGCAGGCGTTGACTTCGGCCAGCTCTTGTGGAGGCGAGAAGTCTGGACGCGGGCTCTGCGGTTGAGAGTTGTTCGACCGGAGCATCCCGTTCCGTCTGCGGCCCGGAAGACCTGTTCTCCATGAAGTCGAGTACCGTCCGGCCCTTCTCTGTGATCCGCCATCCGCCGTTCAGACGCTCGACCAGCGCCTGCGAGAAGATGTTGAGATCCGGCACGCGTGCGGCGAGCCGTTTGGTCCGCTCGGCCCAGTCGCGACCGCTCGTCGCCAGGATCGCCATGTCGCGCTTGAGGTCCGCCATGACGGCGAATCCATCGGGATAACTCACCAGGATCTTGAGCACGGTGACCTGGAAGTTCACGCCCCCGCTCCCGTTTATCCCGAGATTGTCGGCGCGTCGTGAAGCGCCTCGCGACCGATCTGCTTCAGGCTTTCCGGCGCGATGTCGCCCTTGGCGGCGGCTTCCAGAATCCTTGAAGCGACGTAGGTGCGAGCGCCGGTTTCGAAACGCGAAACGTCTTCACAGACCTCGTCGAGTACGGCGCGCAAAAGCGCCGTCGTGGCCGGATCGAACATGGGAACCCCCCAAAGGCAAGAGGTGTAGCTTACCGCAAAAAACAGCTACGGCGATTCAACATTGTTAACGGAGCTCCATCGCGTCAACGCGGGGGGTAAACTCCCGGAGATTGTCGCGACGCAGCATCGGGCCGAACCGGTCCTGCGCCGATGCCTTGTTTCAGGCTCGAAGTTTCGAGCGACGCTGCCCCGGCGCCGAGCATCCATTGCCCGCTCGCCGCCGGGTGCAGCAGAAACATTTGCCGCTTTTTCCCGTTGTCCGGCAGGGCGCGAGCAATATGAAAGGATACTCGATGAAGAAGATCGCAATGTCGGCGCTGATGGTGGGCGCTCTTGGTCTGGCCTCGGTGGCCACGACGTCTCCTGCCGAGGCTCACTGGCGAGGTGGCTGGGGCGGTTGGGGCCCGGGCATAGCCGGCGGCCTGGTTGCGGGTGCCGTGATCGGCGGGCTTGCCTCCTCCGCATACGCTGCGGGACCCGGCTATGGCTACTACGGCGGCCCGGCCTACTATGGAGCAGGCTATTACGGCGGGCCCTACGCCGTCGACTACGGGTACGACGAGCCGTATCGTTGGGGCGGCGGCTACACCACCACCTACTACACGGCGCCCGTCTCCTACGGCTATCGGTACCGACGTGTTGTGCGGCCTGCCTACGCCGACTACCGCGGAGCCTATCCGGTCGTGCGGCACCGCTGGCATCATCACCACTGGTGAGGCCGACCAATCCGACCGCAAGGCCGCGCTCGAGCATGGCGCGGCCTTTTCCTTGGCATCGTCTGAAGATATCCCGTTCACCACCATCCGCCGGAGAATGGGTCGTGCCGCTCGAAGGCGAGATGTCGGTCGGGCGGCACCCTTTTGGACAGCTTCGCCGACCGCTTCGGATGCGGAACGGTGGCGGTGCGGGCGGGCGGTTCTCGTCTGATCTGCGCGGGAGGTGCTGCGGGAATGGCGACCATGGCTTCGCGCACTTGCTCCTGCGGTTCAGGGATCGGCTCGGCCTGCGCGATCTTCGGCTCGTCGGTGCGCGGACGCGTGTCGAATACGATCTTCTCCGGAAGGCTCCTCGCCGAGCTGATCCGGATGGTCGTCCTGTCGGGGTCGGTCGCGCCCGCATGCTCGATGGGAGCCGGCAGGTACCGGCCCGCAGCGAAGAGCAGCGCCAGCAGCAAGCCGCCGACGACGACGAAGTACCGGATGATCGGCATGGACCGCCATTCGCGATGAGAAGACAGATTCTAGGCTAGACAGGTATGAGGCGGGCCGCTGAATCAGCCTCCCGCCTCAGGAGAGCTAGTCCACCTCTTGGACCACGGTGCGCGTCGACGGGTCGACCAGCATCACGCGTTCGCCGGAGTAGACATAGCGGTACTTGGTGAGCGACGGGCCCCAATCGGCCGGCACGGCCTCGAGTTCGACTTCGCGCGGCACCGGCTGACCGACCACGATCTTCTCACGGGTCTGCACCGGACGGACCTTGTGTTCGGTCACGTATGTGCGGATCTGGGTGCGGTATTCCGGCTCGATTTGCACCGCGGCGGCATGACCGGTGCCCGTGGTCGTGGTGACGACGGTGGACTGCGCCATCGCGCCCGTCGAGATCAGTGCGGCGGCCGCGCACGTCAGAATCAGCTTCTTCATGAGAATCTCCTGGCCGCCTGATGCGGCCTGCGTGAACCCGCGAATAATGGCAAGGTTCCAGAGCACAGCAGGATGATTGCCTCTTTTTCCCGGCTCGATAGTGGGAAGGAACGGCTTGGGGCAGCGCTGAACGGGCGTATCTGAAAGCGTGCTGAACGCCTGCCCTCAGCGCTGTAACCGCGGCGCTCGGTCTCGAGACTCCGCTGCGCATCACGCCCCTGACAAGCTGGACGCCATCGGCCCCGACCATCGGGGCCGATCTTAGTCAGCAGAGCGCCGACGGCGCAACGACTTGGCGCTAGGCGACCGGCACGCCGTAGTAGTCGTTGACCGCGCGTGTCGTTCCCGCGTCCCAATTCCAGCTGCTCTCGTCGGCGTATTTGGGGGCGCCGCGAAGCTGTTCCTGCGTGATGCCGGTGACGTAGCCGCCGAGGTTGGTATCGTATTTCAGCGCCTGCCAGGGCAGCGGATAGTGATCGTCGCCGATGCCAAGCAGGCCGCCGAAGCTGAGCACCGCATACGATACCTTGCCGCTGACCTTGTCGATCATGACGCGCTCGATGTAGCCGACCTTATCGCCGTCGGCCCCGTACACGTTCGTGCCTTCGACCTTGTCGCTTCCGATGAGACTGAGGGTCTCGCGATCTTCCATGGCCATGTTGACCTCCTGGGTGTTGTCTTCAGAAATCAACCGGACGACGAAGGCTCCGTTCCTGGCTTGTAGCTCCGTTCCTGGCCGAAGCCATGGCGGCGGCGTTGTCGCCGTCGTCGGCGGCCAGCCAGACCGGATGAGGCTGCCGCGACCGCTGCCCCAGGCTTGAGATCCTGCGCGATGCGGATTGCGGACGGGCCCGACCCTCTCAAGCTTGCGGATCGTGTAGTTCGGCGCTCGACCGAGCTCAGTTTCGGAGATTAGCCGGAAGGTAGGGAACGATACTAGGCGTACCCCATTGACCCTTGAGAGACCGTCGCCCGCCGTTGAACCACGGCGCCTGTCGCGGATAGCCAAAGGTCTCACGACCCGCTATTCAGAACTAGCGCTCGCGAGGATAGCCAAAGGCGGCGGCCTCTCTCGGAATCCGAGTCCATCCTCGGCGCCATCCCGAGGACGGCTTCGTCTCTAGCTGAAAGCTGTTCAGCTTGGCGCTCCGGTGCCGAAACCGGGTCCCGCGCATCAGCGCGAACTTGAAGCAGCCGGCGATCAGCATCAGATCTCTCATGGAATTCCGATGTTGCCGAGGATATCCGAGTCGGTCCGGACGGCGACCGCTAGGCCCCAGGACAGCAAGCCATGCCAGGAGATCCCCGGCGAAGGCTCGGACTCGCCAAGCTGCGCGCTGCGGCTGAATCGGATTGGCTTGAGCTAAAGACCTCGTGAAACGCGCGTATTCCCGCGACGGAGCCCAACGCCGAGGTCAGTACTATTCACCCGAGGACGATGGCAGTTATCCTGACGCCGCCTGATGAGGTCGAGACCTGGATGACCGCGCCTGTGGACGAGGTGCTTAAGCTGCAGCGGCCGCTTCAGGACGGCGCGCTCCAAATTGTCGAACGCGGCGTAAAGGGAGATCCCGCACCGGTCGCCTGGCCTGAACCAAGCTACGTCGGCTTCTGACCATGAAGCTGACATGCTCTGATGGAACAGGGCACTTCTGCTGGTGATGTATGGACCGGCCGTGCGTTGCAAGCTAAATCTGCAGAGTGGCGGTGACTGGTCTTGCGCTTCTGTATCCGGCCCTCGCGTGGAGCAGATTGCTCCTGGCCATCATGGATATCCGCGCGCGTCCGATCTCATTCTCGGATAGGCCCTCAAAGGCCAGTTGGGTCACCAGATCACGAACCGACGGCGAGACCGTTCCTCCATCTTCCTCAAATTTAACTCGCAGACCTCGGCGGGTACTACCAAGCGGCTCAACGATTAACTGAAGTCATCCCTTCGGAGCCACCGTCGCTCGCTCGCCTTAATCGGCGAGCGACGGTGGCGGAGAAGAGTGGCGGTCATCCCTTTGGTGAACCAGAGCAAGCTTATAGCGCTCATATCATACCGCTGCCGCGCCGAGACGCGTGTCGTACACACGATGTTCTACAAGCACGCTCCATGCGATGCGGGCCAGCTTGTTAGCTAGAGCTGTAGCCAGCACGTTATGGTGCAACCGTTGAGCCGCGGGGGCAAGCCAAGGTCCAAAGCTGTGCTGCATCCAATTCCTTGGCCGAAGCAGAACGACGCGGGCGGCCTGCAGGAACAGCATGCGAAGGTAGCGATTGCCGCGTTTGGTGATGCGTCCGAGAATCGTTCGATCACCTGTGGAGATCTGCTTGGGGACTAAACCCAGCCAAGCAGCAAAATCTCGGCCGCGTGTGTAGGCAGCTCCATCAGCGATCGCAGCGACGATGGCGCTCGAGATGATCGGGCCTATGCCCGGTATTGTCATCAAGTGCCGACAGGGTTCCGTGTTCTTGGAGAGCACATCAATTTCGTCAGTCACAGCCTCGATGCGATCGTCGAGGCGGCGCCAGTCTTGAGCCAGATCCTCTAGGATGCGAACCATCCGCGGTGACAGGACATCTGTGCGTTCGGCAAGGATGTCCGGCAATGCGTGGCGCAACCAGTGGACCCGTTGCCTCACCGTGATGCCGTGCTCTAGGAGAAAGCAGCGGATCTGATTGATGATCGCGGTTCGTTGTCCTACCAGGCGATAGCGCACGCGATGCAACGCCTGCAGATCGAGCTGCTCATCGGTTTTCGGCGGTACGCACCGCGTCGTGGGGCGTTGCACGGCTTCAGCGACCGCATGCGCATCTCGAAAATCATTCTTGTGGGTTTGCCGGAAAGGCTTGGCGTAGACCGGCGGCACTTGCCTCACGTCGTGGTCGAGGGCGAGCAGATCGCGGGTCACATAGTGCGTTCCCATGCCTGCCTCTATCCCGACCAAGCATGGCGGCATATTCGCCAGCCGCGACACAATTTTGGCGCGCGCTACCTTCTCGCGCAGCACGATTTCTCCTCGGGCATCGAGGCCAACTAGGTGCAGTATGTTCTTGCCCGGATCGATACCAATGGTAACGACTGCGGTGTCAAACTTGCGCGGCATGGCGTGGCTCCTTCTCCTGACTGCCCCACAAGCATGCTCGCTGGTTGGGCGGGAGCACGGCCGGTCCATCCCATTCTCGGACCTCCCGGTTGACGCATGCTGCAATTTGGGCTTCCCTGCAATTTCCGCTCACAGGTTCGCAACAAAGTGCTAGGCTCGTCCTTGTCGCGGCGGCATGGTTAGTCTGGTCGTTCGGAGGGCGCTGTGACCGAGCAGCGAGTTCAAAGGCGACTAGCGGCGATCTTGGCCGCCGATGTCGTCGGTTACTCAGCATTGATGCAACGCGCTGAGGAAGCAACATACGCCGAGTTCGAGCGGCTCAAGCGAGAACTGATCGAGCCTAGCCTCTCCCGCCACGAAGGACGACTTATCAAGACAACGGGTGATGGCGCGCTCGTCGAGTTCGCGAGTCCCTTAGCCGCCATGAGGTGCGCGGTCGAGATACAGGATCATCTCGCCTCAGGCAGTAGTCCCCTAAGGTTACGCATGGGGCTCAATCTTGGTGACGTTATCGTTGGGCAGGACGGTGAACTCTACGGCGACGGGATCAACATTGCTGTCCGGCTGGAGGGGGCCGCCGACCCAGGCGGCGTCCTGATTTCCGAAAAGGTCTACAGCGAAGTTGAAGGCAAGCTGGATATTCGCTTCGAGCATCGCGGTGAGCAGAAGCTCAAAAACATCTCCAAGCCGATCCGCGCTTACGCTGTGCTCGCGGGAACATATAGCGCGCTGACCGAGAGCCTAAGTGCTGCCCCTCCACTCCCAGACAAGCCCTCCATCGTCGTGCTGCCGTTCGAGAACATGAGCGGCGACCCCGAACAGGAATACTTCGCGGACGGAATGGTTGAGGAGATCATCACCGCCCTCTCGCGTTTCAAATCGTTGTTCGTAATTGCTCGCAATTCGAGCTTTGCGTTCAAAGGCAAAGCCGTCGTTATCAAGGAGGTCGGACGGAGACTTGGCGTGCGCTATGCCCTTGAGGGGTCTGTGCGCAAGGCATCGGGGAAAGTTCGCATCACGGGGCAGTTGATTGATGCCGTGACGGGCACGCATATTTGGGCGGACAGGTTCGAGCGTGATTTGACTGACGTTTTCGCCCTGCAGGACGAAGTAACGGCCGCCGTTGTCTCAGTCATTCAGCCAAGATTGCTTCAAACAGAAATTGCAATAGCCACCCGGCGGCGACCGGAGAACCTCACTGCCTATGATTTTTATCTCCGTGCTATGCCGCTGGCCTACCTAACGAGCCGCGAAGGGTCGGCCGAGGCGATAAGGCTGGCTCATCGCGCTTTGGAGCTGGACCCGCAGTTCGGCGTAGTCGCTGCTCTGGCAGGTGTCTGGCACATGAACAACATCCTTTGGGGATACGCTATCGATCCTCAATTCGACCGCGAGGAAGCCGTGCGGCTACTTCGCTTGGCGTTGAGCATTGACGACGGTGATCCAGACAAATTCGCGTGGGCTTCCCTGATTTCGGCGTACATGGTCGGCGATGGTGAAGGTGCCGTCGAAATGGCAGACCGGGCTGTCGCGCTCAACCCCAATTCATTTCACGCATGGTACGCCAGAGGCTGGGTCTACAAAACTTCCGGGCTACCAGAGGAAGCGATCCGGAGCTTTGAACATGCCATGCGCCTGAGCCCGGTAGACCCGCTTCTACACCTGATGTTTGGTGGGATGGGGATGGCGTTGATTGAACTTCGTCGCTTTGAAGAGGCCATCGTCGCAGGGAGGAAGGGCATTCGACAGAACCCGTTCCTTTCGCCAGCTTGCCGATGTCTCGCGTCCGCTTTCGCTCATCTCGGACGCGACGCTGATGCGCATGAGGCCGCGACGCGTCTGCTTGAGGTTGACCCCGCTTTCACAATATCCGCTTTTATCGCTCGCGGCGGACAATCAAACGCGAAGCTGTTGATTGAGGGTCTTCGCAAAGCGGGGTTGCCGGAATAGGCCGCGCGGCTTGTACCCGACGAACTGATCGAACACGCCGCAATTTTGTTGCGATGCATGAGTCCGGAATTGGCCCATCGCTTCACTTGACGCGATGTAGCGGCACGTCCGGATTTTTTGGTAAACCGGAAGTGGCCGGCAGAGCGACAAACCAATCCGGCTGACCCAAAGGAGACACCTGACGCCTCGCTTCGACAGGCCACGTCGGCTCGCGCGCGCGACCAAGACGGTTCAGTCTCCCGAGCGCAGCCCCGCTTCGATGCGCTGGATCAGCCGCTCCCGCAAGGAAGGCACCACGTTTGCCAAGGACGACGAAGGTGCGGACGATGGGCAGATACGGCTCCATTGCCGCCGTCAGCTCCGCGAGAGACATGCCCGCCAGCCGCGCATATTCGCATTGCGCCGCCGCATTGGTCGCGCGCGGACGCTCCGGATTGTCGGCGATTTCCGGCGCGAGTTCGGACAGGATGACATGCAAGAACCCGAGGTCGAGGGCGGCCGGCCCGCGCATCGCGAAGGACCAGTCGACGAGTTTTGGGCCTTCCGCCGTCATGATCACGTTGCCGGGGCTGAGGTCACAATGGCAAAGCCCGTCGCCGGGCGGCAGGCGATCGACCAGCGCGAGGACATTGGTAGCGATGTGCTTCGGAATCTTCCCATCGTCGCGTCGCAACTCGTTTTCCATATAGTAGCGCATGGAGAGGAGCTCCGCCGACGGTGGCGTCTTGTGAACGGACATGGCAAGAGCCGCGATGATCGCGCCCGCCTGTTCGAACGTCACCGCGCCGGTTCGCGAGAGATGCCACAGGGTCGGTCCGTCGAGGCGCTCCAGCACGATGCCGAAGCGCCCGTCCAGTGTCACCTCGCCGAACACCTCCGGCACCGGGAGGCCGGCGGCGCGCACGGCGCGGATCATGCGCAGCTCGTGCCGGCCGAGCAGATGAGAGACGCCGGCCTTGAACAGCTTCACGACCTGACCGGGCGCCCAGGCGTAGGCTTCGGAGAAGGCGCCTTCACCGATCTTTTCCCCCAGCGATCCCTGCATGCCCGTTCTCCGCGGTGCAGAGGAAACACCAGCGGCGAGCAAAAAGGAACCCCTTCCGTCGCGGGGCCGCCGGGCATCATGATTGCCTTTCAACCTGAAGAGACCTTCGTCCACTCCGCTAAATGGTCCCAAGGCCGGCTGTGACCCGGAGCTGACTTCGGCCCATGGTGCGAAACCCGGGATTTGTATAGGGTTGGGCCCTGTCCTGTTCTGACCCCCTCGGGGCGAGCGAAATGTGGCGACGCAGTGGAAGCGAACGTCCGATCAAGGGTCGGCGCGCGAATAGGCCCAAGGTTCGCAAAGCATCGACTAAGGCCCCATCCATTGCCGACCTGCGAAAGCAAGTTCGCACTCTCACCCACGAGCTGAAACATGCAAACGAGCGGCAGACCGCGACGGTGGAGGTGCTGCAAGTCATATCCAGTTCGCCTGGCGAGCTTGGGCCGGTGTTCGAGGCCATGCTGGAAAAGGCCGTGGGCATCTGCCGCGCCAGTTTTGGGACGCTGCTCCTATACAAAGGCGACAGGTTGCGGCGGGTGGCGCGAATGGCCGCTCAAAACGTGCCGCAATCGTATGCGCCCGACCAGGAAACGCCGCCACACTTCATCGCGCCGTTTGATGGGGCGCCTTCGCTGGGGCGCCTCGTCGAGACCAAGGCGCTGGTTCACATTGCCGATATTGCCACCGAGCATCCCGACGATCTGATCTACAAGGTCGCCGCAGCCCGCACCGTTCTGATTGTGCCGATGCTCAAGGAGAGCGAGCTTGTCGGCGCCTTTGCCGTCTACCGCAAGGACGTGCAAGAGTTCAGCGACAAGCAGGTCGAGTTGCTGGAAAATTTTGCGGCACAAGCGGTGATCGCCATCGAGAACACGCGGCTGCTCCACGAGGTGCAGGCCAAGACGCGCGATCTCACGGAGGCCCTGACCTACCAGACCGGCAGCTCCAACATCCTGAAGGTGATCGCATCGTCGCCGACCGAGGTCGCCCCGGCTCTCAAAGCCATTGTCGAATGCGCCTGCGAACTGTGCGATGCCTATGATGCGGCCGTGGTGCTGAGAGATGGCGACGATCTCCGCTTCAGCGCCCATCATGGCCCGATCCCGATCGGGCTGGAGAAATGGCCGATCAACCGCCGCTGGACCGCGGGCCGCGCCTTCATCGACCAGAAGACCGTGCATATCGAGGATCTTCGCGACGAGAAGCACGCGGATTTCTCCGACGGGCGCGAGCTGTCGATCCGGATGGGCCACCGCAGCATTTTGAGCGTGCCGCTACTGCGGGAAAAGGAGAGCATCGGCGCCATTGTGCTCCGCCGCAAGGAGGTGCACCCGTTCAGCGACAAGCAGATCGCACTGCTCCAGACCTTCGCCGACCAGGCGGTGATTGCGATCGGCAACGTTCGGCTGTTCGAGGAAGTTCAGGCGCGGACGCATGAGCTGACCGAATCGCTGGAGCAGCAGACCGCGACATCTGAGGTGCTGAGCGTCATCAGCCGATCGGCCGGCGATCTCGCGCCGGTATTCGACGCGATGCTGAGCAAGGCAATGCAGCTCTGCGGCGCCAATTTCGGCGTGCTCAACACCTACGATGGAGCGCAATTCCACACGGCGGCCACTTACGGCCTGCCCCCCGCTTACGATGCGTTCCGGCGCAAACAGCCGCTCGATTATGGTCCGGCCCCCGCGCCTGCACGGCTGTTGAAGGGAGAGCCATTCGTCGAAATCACCGACCTTGCTGAGTCCGAGGCCTATCGCAGCGGAGAGCCGAACCGTCGCGCGCTGGTCGATCTCGGCGGTGCGCGCTGCCTGCTTGCGGTGCCGTTGCTCAAGGACGAGCGCGTGGTCGGCAACGTCATGATCTTCAGGCAGGAGAACCGGCCGTTCTCCGAGAAGCAGATCACCTTGCTGAAGCAGTTTGCGGCGCAGGCCGTGATCGCCATCGAACGCGCGGCTGCTCGGCGAATTGCGCCATCGCACCGAGGATTTGACCGAGGCGCTGCAACAGCAGACGGCGACCGCCGACGTGCTCAAGGTAATCAGCCGCTCCGCGTTCGACCTGCAGGCCGTGCTCGATACGCTGGTCGAATCGGCGGCACGACTATGCGAAGCCGATATGGCGGCGATCACCCGCAAGACTGGCAATATTTACTTCCGGGCGGGCTCCTACGGCTTCCCCACCAAATTCGCCGAATATGTGAAAGATCTCCCGGTCCGGCCGGACAAGCGCACGATCACGGGCCGGACTTTGCTCGGCGACAAGGTGGTCCATGTCACCGATGTGCTCGAAGACCCGGACTACTCCTTTGAAGGCCAGGAGCTCAGCGGCAATCCGCGCAGCTTCCTTGGTGTGCCCTTGCTGCGCGAAGGCAGCCCGATCGGCGCCATTGTCCTCGCACGTCGCGCCGTCCGGCCGTTCAGCGAAAAGCAGGTCGAGCTCGTGACCAGCTTCGCCGACCAGGCCGTCATCGCGATCGAGAATGTGCGCCTATTCGACGAAGTGCAGTCCCGCACCAAGGAACTTGCCGCTTCGCTCGATGAACTCCGCGCGGCGCAAGATCGCCTGATCCAGACCGAAAAGCTCGCTTCGCTCGGTCAGCTTACCGCCGGCATCGCGCACGAGATCAAGAACCCGCTCAACTTCGTCAACAATTTTGCCGCGCTGTCGGCCGAGTTGACGGACGAGTTGAACGACATCCTCGCCTCGACCACGCTCGCCGAAGGAATTCGCGGCGAAGTCGATGAGCTCACCGGCCTTCTGAAGGACAATTTGCAAAAGGTCGTCCAGCATGGCAAGCGTGCCGATTCCATCGTCAAAAACATGCTGTTGCATTCGCGCGAAGGCTCCGGCGAGCATCGGCGAGTCGACATCAATGCCATCGTCGAGGACAGCCTTAACCTCGCCTATCACGGCGCGCGACCAGAGAAGTCGGGCTTCACCATCACGTTGCGGCGGAACCTGGACCCGCGCGCTGGTGCGGTCGAGCTGTATCCGCAGGAGATCACACGGGCGCTGCTCAACCTGATTTCCAACGGCTTCTATGCCGCGACTAGGCGCAAGCTCGAAACGGGCGACGAGAGCTTTGAACCAGTCCTCAGCGCTTCCACGAGGAACCTCGGCAAGACAGTCGAAATCCGTATTCGCGACAACGGCACAGGCATCCTGTCTGAAGTACGCGAAAAGATGTTCAATCCTTTCTTCACTACAAAGCCGACAGGGGAAGGAACGGGGCTCGGACTCTCAATGACCCATGACATCATCGTCAAGCAACACGGAGGCCGGATCGACGTCGAGACTGAGCCTGGTGTCTTTGCCGAGTTCATCATTACACTGCCGCGCGACAACGGAATTGCCACCGGCCCTAAGTCCGAATGACCGCTTAGGGCCCCTTCGCGGACCTCCGCCGTCGCGGTTGCCATGTCGCCTAATGGCCCCTGAGCCGAACAGCGGTCCGTTGCCAGCACGTCAGCTGTCTGAGTTAGAGCGGACACGCCGCGGCGCTTGCCGACCGCCGGTTGTCGCCCAAGCCGGACATCGAACGAGTTGTCCCTAGTACCAGAAAAGAAAACCAAACTATGCGGCTACAGCAGCTGGGGTATCCGACAAAACGTGTCCACGCCCGCTGCGTTTAACGCTGTAGAGACGGTCATCCGCGCGACGCTTGAGCGTGCGTGCATCGTCACCGTTAACTGCCGCGGCTAATCCGATGCTCGCGCCTATCCCGATGCTATCGGCCGCGATTGCGAACGGTGTTTCGAGTGTGCGCACGATACGCTCCGCTGCGCGTGTCGCGTCGGCGATGTTGAGTTCCGCGTCGAACAATACGCCGAACTCGTCGCCGCCAAGTCTTGCCACAAGATGTCCACCATGAAGTTCGGCGTCGATACGAGTAGCTACTGATTTTAGTAACTCGTCGCCGACGTCGTGACCGTATGTGTCGTTGACCGGTTTGAATCGGTCAAGATCAATCATGCAACGATCGCGGCGCCTGATACCAAACGCTCTGCCAGAGCGGTGTCGAATGCGGATCGGTTTGCCAGACCCGTTAGCGCTTCTGTAAGCGCAAGGCGGGCCATGCGATTCTCCGCGAGCAGCTGCGAGCATGGTCCACGGGGCCGGAAACCGCCGAAGGTTGTCCATCACAACCGTCGATCAGCCCGGGTACCCTTGAGCTGCTTGCCCGAGGGATAAGACGGCCGCTTCAGTTTTTCCTCGCCGACGAGCCGGTCGCGTTGCTCGCAAAGGCCATCGACCTTGGCCTGCATCCGGGACAGGAGGGCTTCGGCCGACGCGGTCGATATCCCGGCCCGCTGGAGGGTCAGGATTTCCTTCTGCTGGCGGGTGATTTGGCGCCGCATATAGCTGATTTCGTGACGGATTCCGTCAAGTCCCATGGCCGCATCCTCAGACTGAGCCATAAGAACGAAACGCGAGCAATGAATTAAGTAGGTCGGTACGGCGAAGACGAGGACGGTCAGGAAGGCGACCGAGATGGCAAGACGGCCCCTGGCGGCGATCTTGAGCTGGGAAGAAGAGATTTCGAGTTCAGGAATTGAGTTCACGGGAGTTGTCTCCGGTTGGTGGAGACAGCGCGAAATTATTAGGTCTTTATCAGATGGGACTCAGACCCGGATCGTGCCCGGCATGCTCTCGGGAAGTCGCGGTCCTACGAACTGGCAATGGTCGCACTCAAAAGCGGGGTCGTGGAAGGCGGCTGTTAAAATAACGCCGTCCCACAACAAGAACGCCCAAAAGTGCAGGTTGTTCACCTCTGTAAATTTATGGAATGCGGAGGCGAAGATACCCGGGTATTTGCCCATCGACGCCCTGCCCTGGGCGAACGTCTTGAACTCCTCCGGCGGATCTTCGTAGGGCGGCGTCACTGTGTACGTAATGCTCCAGATCGACGGCAGTATCTCACCGCTGTGATGGTAGTGAAGCCCACGGATGATCTTGTAGAGCGCGTCATGGAAGCGATCGGCGTCGATCATCTTCGCGACGCGGTTCGCTGGCAGATGGATACCTTTCACGACATGCTTGAATTCGTCCATGACCATGTTGACCAGCGGGACGTTGCGTCCCCCCTGGTATTTCTTGAAGGTCTGGGCATGGGCTGCATCACCCGCTTCTGAGCCTCTGGCCAGCGGCAACAGCGTGTGAACGAAGTACTCCTCATCCATCCGCCACATCTGGTTGCAGGCATGGTGCACGGGGATGGTGAGCAGATCGGTCATCCCGTACTTCTTCCGCAGCTCGGCCGGAAAGAAGAGCTTGGGCGGAACGTGGTCAGGCGTCACCGGCTCCTTGAGCAGCTTGCTGCATAGGTAGCAGTGGGTGTGCTTACCCCATTTCGGTTTGGCCATGACGACCTGCAGAGCCCGCGGAAGAACCACGATAAGCGCGATGATGAGCACCGTGGCCATAATGGCGAAGATGCCCGTGGCACTGATGCTGAAGCCCCAAACTTTAAATTCCAGTTGATGTTTATCAGTGCAATATCAGGTCCGTTGCGACTACCTATTAGTGACCCACAATCTGAGGTCAACGGCAGGGCGACCTGTTGCGCCTGCCCTGGTCAGCGTACGAGAGCCCCTACATTCGGCTGCGTCAATCGAAAGGGGGCCGGCGCGTCGCCATGCCGGCCGGCACCCCGCTGCGAGCCCTGCTTGATGCTACCGACCGTCGGGGGCCGCTCATCCTGACGAACACGCTGGGCCGGCCCTGGACGTCCGACGGATTTCGCACCTCGTGGTCAAAGGCCTGCGAGCGCGCCGGCATTAGTGGTCTCACCTTTCATGACCTGCGCGGCACGGCCGTGGTTCGGTTGGCGATTGCTGGCGCCAGCGTGCCGCAGATCGCTGCAGTCACGGGCCACTCGTTGAAGGACGTCGAAGCCATTCTCGACGCGCATTACTTGGGTCGCGATATTCAGCTCGCCGAAGCTGCGGTGCTGAAGCTCGAAGCGAGAACAAAACTGTAAAATGACCTGTAAAATGAAGCCACCTTACCGCGTCACGTCTGCTGCTAAGTGCTTGTTTTATATGGTGGGCGCACCAGGGCTCGAACCTGGGACCCGCTGATTAAGAGTCAGCTGCTCTACCAACTGAGCTATGCGCCCGAAAGGCGGTAAGGCCTTGCGAGGCCGGTCGTTTAGCAAAGCGATCCGGGTATGGCAAGCGATCGGCCGCAAGTTTTCCAAGGCTTCGTCCACAAGTCCAAAATAGCGAAAAGCCGCTGGATTCCAGCGGCTTCGCCAGGGTTAATCGCGGGACAATCCGGCCCTGCTCAGAGCCGCCCCTCGCGGTCCCCGTCCGGACCGCCGTCGCGGTCGAAACGGTCACGGTGGAAGTGCCCCATGCCACGCTCCATCATGCGGTCCATGCGGTGTTCCATGAAGTGACGGGGCAGGCCGTCTTCGCCGCCGCCGAATGGGCCGCGGTGGCGGGTCAGCACCGCGAGGCGGCGCTTCTGGCCCTCGTCCAGCGTCTTGTAGAGCGGATCGGCGGCATCGGCGATCTTCTTCAGGGCCGCGGAGCTGGCGCCCATGTCCTCGGCGCGCTGGCGCAGGCGGGCGATCGGATCCTCCGGCCTGTCGGTATCGCCGGGGCCGGCATTCATCCGCGCATTGGCGCGGTCGATGCGCAGCTTGGCGAAATCGCGCACCGCGGCCTCGACCGGCGGCCACAGCTTCTCCTGATCGGCATTGAGCTTCAGGCCGGCGTGGACGGCGGCGATCCGTGCGTCGATGAAGGCGGCGCGGTCCTCGGGGTTCATGCGCATGTGATGGAAGCGCTCCATCCACGGGCGATGATATTGAGCATAGACCGCGCCCGAGCCGGCGACGCTGAGCACGGCGATGGCAGCGATGGTGAATTTCCTCATACGGACCTCCTCTGGAAGGATGCCCTGAGGATGAGGGCGGCGCCGCCGACGCGCAACTTACAACTTGGACAGGAAGCGGTGTTCTTAGGACTACGTAACGGCTGATTTACCGCCAGCCACGATCGGAAATCGTTTGCAACAAAAAGGCTTCCGTGCAGCTGGCACGGAAGCCCCGTTCATCGTGCATCGAGATCAGTTCGTCGTGCTCTTGGCTTCCTTCTGGAACTCGTCGATCAGCGCCTGGCCGACGCGGCCTGCGGCGTCCTTGTAGACCGGCTCCATCGCCTTGCGCATCGCCTCGTCCTGCTCGGGCGTGAGCTTGATGATCTCGCTCTTGCCGCTCTTCTTGATCTCGGCGAGCGCGTCGTCGTTCTCCTTCTGCGACTGCGCGTTGCTGAAGGCGGTCGCTTCCTTCATTGCCTTGGAAAGCTGGTCGCGGATGTCGGCCGGCAAATCGTCCCAGAACTTCTTGTTCACGATCACGACGTAACCGATGTAACCGTGATTGGTCTCAGTGATGTACTTCTGGACCTCGTGCATCTTCTGGGTATAGATGTTCGACCAGGTGTTCTCCTGGCCGTCGACGACGCCGGTCTGGAGTGCCTGGTAGACTTCCGAGAACGCCATCACCTGCGGCAGCGAGCCGAGCGCCTTGAACTGGGCCTGGAGCACGCGCGAGGACTGGATGCGGAATTTCACGCCCTGATAGTCGGCAGGCGAGACCAGCTTCTTGTTGGCGCTCATCTGCTTGAAGCCATTATCCCAATAGGCAAGTCCGGTGATGCCCTTGGCGTCCAGGAGCTTGAGCAACTTCGCGCCGAGCGGGCCCTCCGTCACCTTCCGCAGCGTCTTCAGATCGGGAAGGATGTAAGGCAGATCGAATACCTCGAATTCACGGATGCCGAGCGGGCCGAATTTCGAGTTGGACGGCGCCAGCATCTGCACGCTGCCGAGCTGGAGCGCCTCGAGCTCTTCCTTGTCCTTGTAGAGCGTCGAGTTCGGATAGACTTCGACCTTGACCTTGCCGCCGGTGTACTTCTCGGCGAGCTCCTTGAATTTCTCCGCCCCTTTGCCCTTCGGCGTGTCGGTGGCGACGACGTGGCTGAATTTGATGATGATCGGGTCGGCGCTGGCGGGGCCGACAAGGCCTAAGGCCAATGCCGCGACGGAGGCCGCGATCGCGAAGGTGCGCATAATCTCTCCCTGATGTTATTTGGGCCGCCCGGCGCGCGGGCGACCGTCCTCATGCCGGCTGCATCAATACAGGGCGGCGCGCCATGCGGCTATTGGCCGTTAGCAGGGCAGGTATTCGTGGTGAATGCCACGAGCACCGCTGCGCGCCCTTTTCCCACTTGCGGGAGACAGTTGGCAGAGGGTGCTTCCACGTAGAGGCTCCCCAGAGGAAGAGAACCCTCACCGGACGCTACGCGCCGACCTCTCCCGCAAGCGCGAGCGGGAGAGGTGAAGCCCACGCGCATCGCTCGCCAATGACAAGGCTTCGCTTGTCAGCTCGCCGCTGCCGTCGTCACCGTGTCACGCTGGCGCTTCATGACGATCTTGTTCAGCGCGCCGAGATAGGCCTTTGCGGAGGCGACCAGCGTATCCGGATCCGCAGCGCGCGCCGTCATCGAGCGGCCGTCCTGCGACAGCCGCACCGAGACTTCAGCTTGCGCGTCGGTGCCTTCGGTCACCGCGTGAACCTGGTACAGTTCGAGCTTGGCCTCGTGCGGCACCAGGCGCTTGATGCAGTTGAACACTGCGTCGACCGGACCGTTGCCCTCGGCTTCCTCGATCTTGATCTGGCCGTCGACGTCGAGCTTCATGGTGGCGCGCTGCGGACCGTGGGTGCCGGCGATCACGGTCAGCGAGGTCAGCTTGATGCGGTCGTGCGAGGCTGCCATCTCCTCGTCAACCAACGCCTCGATGTCCTCGTCGTAGATGTCCTTCTTGCGGTCGGCCAGCGCCTTCATCCGCGTGAAAGCATCTTCCAGCTGATTGGGGCCGAGCTTGTAGCCCATCTCCTCCAGCTTGTGCACGAAGGCGTGGCGGCCGGAATGCTTGCCGAGCACCAGGGAGGACTGCTTGAGGCCGACCATCTCCGGCCGCATGATCTCGTAGGTGGACGCGTCCTTCAGCACGCCGTCCTGATGGATGCCGCTCTCATGCGCGAACGCATTCCGGCCGACGATAGCCTTGTTGTACTGCACCGGGAACGAGGTCGCCGCCGACACCACCTTCGAGGCGCGGGTGAGCTGCGTCGTGTCGATCTTGTTCCAGTACGGGAATTTGTCGTTGCGCACGTTGATCGCCATCACAATCTCTTCCAGCGCGGCGTTGCCGGCGCGCTCGCCGATACCGTTGATGGTGCACTCGACCTGACGCGCGCCGCCGACGATGCCGGCCAGCGAGTTGGCGACCGCCATGCCGAGGTCGTTGTGGCAGTGCACGGAGAACACAGCCTTATCTGAATTCGGCACACGCTCGATCAGCGTCTTCATGAAGTGGGTGTATTCCTCCGGCACCGTGTAGCCGACGGTATCGGGGATGTTCACCGTGGTGGCGCCGGCCTTGATCACGGCCTCGACGATGCGGCACAGAAAGTCCATCTCGCTGCGGGTGCCGTCCTCGGCCGACCATTCGACGTCGTCGATCTGGTTGCGGGCGCGCGCGACCATCGCGACCGAGGTCTCGATTACTTGCTCCGGGGTCTTGTTCAGCTTCACCCGCATGTGCAGCGGCGAGGTCGCGATCACGGTGTGGACGCGGCCGCGCTTGGCAAATTTCACCGCCTCGGCGCAGCGGTCGATGTCGGCCGGGTGGGCGCGTGACAGGCCGGCGATGACCGAATTCTTGGAGCGGCGGGCGATCTCGCTGACGGCCTGGAAGTCGCCTTCGGAGGTGATCGGAAAGCCGGCCTCGATGACGTCCACGCCCATATCGTCCAGCAGTTCGGCGACTTCGAGCTTCTCCTCGAAGGTCATGGTGGCGCCGGGACATTGCTCGCCGTCGCGCAGCGTGGTGTCGAAAATGATGACGCGGTCCTTGTCGGACTTGTTCACGGTGGCCATTCTAGATTTCCTTTTGAGCTTTTGCGCCGTTCAGTGGTCTGGGCGCTTGAGGTGTCCGGTGATCTCGTACAACCCCTGAGCGCCCAGGCGCGTGGCGCCCAGCCGGCCCTCAGGGGCAGCTAAGAAGAAGCCCGCCAAGAAGGAGGGTGGGCAGCAGCGCGGCCGGGATCGTGGCGGCGGCCACGGCCACCTCCCCCGAAATCCCATCGATTTGGCCGCGAATCAGCATTGCCAGACCCTTTGAGCCCTCAATACTCGGTCAAAACCGTTGATGGTTGATTGCCGGGAGGGGCTCGATCCGCCCGTTTCTAAACGAGAAACGCCTGCAACTGCAACGCCTAAAAGATAGTCAGTGGAACTGACCTAAATAGGAGAGATTGCAGCCCGCGACGAGCGCAAGGCGCGCCGACTATCCCGTGCCGGTGCGGCGGGCGCGGGCCCTGTTCTCCCAGCGGTTCAGCATCTGACCGAGTTCGCCGGTCGCGACCACAGCGGTGCCGGCATTCGTGATCTCGTTGGTGTTCGCCGGCGCGTTGGCAGGAAGCCAGTCCGGCTCGGTATACTCACGCCAGCGGCGCGCCTCCGCCCGCCTTTTGCGGGAGACGTAGTCCCGCGTGAAGTAGCCGGCCGCAAATGCGATCGCGAGCAGGATGACCAGGACGACAACTTGCACAATGAACTCCGGCTTTATCCCCGTTAGCGCCTGCAATCCAAACGCATTTGAAGGTGACGAAATTGCGACCCGCCATCGCGCAGCGGTTTCGATTCCACCCCTCGCAACCGGCAGCGGACCGCACTAACCTCCGCCCGCTCGGCCGGATCAACCGGTCAGCGAACATGATCGGGAGGACGCGATGACACGCCAAGAGGCTCGTGACGAAGGGCAGCGTGACCAGGATGCTGCGCTTTCACGACGAACACTCGTCCAAGGAGTTGTACAAGGGCTTGCGCTCGGCGCCGCCGCCACAATGGCCGGAGCCGGCTGCGCCCTGGCCCAGACCGGCCCCGCCGCACCGCCGACGACGATCACCACCCCGCCGCGCGATTTCGGTCCCCAGGGCGCGCCGACCACATATTTCTGGGACCCCGACATCATCGCCGTCGATCCCTCCTTCAACGATCTCGCGCAGCCCAACACCGCGATCAAGCGTCTCTATACTGGCGTGCTGTGGGCCGAAGGCCCGGCCTGGAGCGCGCAGGGACGGTATCTCTTGTGGAGCGACATTCCCAATAACCGGCAGATGCGCTGGAGCGAGGATGACGGCCGCGTCAGCGTGTTCCGCACGCCCTCAAACAATTCCAACGGCAACTCGTTCGACTTTCAGGGCCGCCAGCTCTCCTGCGAGCACCTGACGCGCCGGGTGACGCGTTACGAGCATGACGGCACCGCCACGGTGCTCGCGGACTCCTATCAGGGCAAGAAGCTGAATTCGCCGAACGACATCGTCGCACACCCCGACGGCAGCTATTGGTTCACCGATCCGCCCTATGGCGGCCAGCTCTACGAAGGCGAGCCCGACGTCGCGGGCGGCCCGAGCAATGCCGGCGGCAAGCTCAATCCGCGGATCGGACAGCCCGCCGGCTTCGTGCCGGGCAAGCGCGAGCTCCCGACCAACTGCTATCGCATCGACCCGTCGGGCCGCATCGATCTCGTCGTCACCGAAGACCAGGTGCCAGATCCGAACGGCCTGTGCTTCTCACCAGACTACAAGAAGCTCTACATCGCCTCGACCGGCAAGGGACCGGGCGACACCGGACCGGGCGGCAAGGGCGAGATCTTCGTGTTCGACGTCGGCAGCGACAACAAGCTCTCCAACCCTAGAAAGTTCAGCGATTGCGTGATCGACGGCGTGAAGTGCGGGCCGGATGGCCTGCGCTGCGATGTCAACGGCAATGTCTGGGCCTCCAGCAATGCCGGGCGCGCCGTCGGCTATAGCGGCGTGACGGTGTGGTCGCCGGAGGGCAAGCTGCTCGGCCGCATCCGCCTGCCGGAGGTGTGCGGCAACGTCTGCTTCGGCGGCCCAAAGCGCAACCGGCTGTTCATGGCGGCGAGCCAGTCGCTCTACGCGGTCTACACGGCAACGCAGGGCGCAGGACCAGGCTGAGCGACACAAGCTCAATGCGACGCTGCGCCGGCGTTCCTCGCCGGCGCCAATTCTTTTGATAATCCTTCGGCGCGCGAGGAAAAAAACCATGCGTGTTGTGATCTGCGGCGGTGGCGTGATCGGCGCCTGCACCGCCTGGTTTCTTCGTCGCCGCGGCATCGACGTCATTGTGGTGGAACGGACAGAGATCGCGGCCGCAGCGTCCGGCAAGGCCGGCGGCTTCCTCGCACGCGACTGGTGCACCGGCACGCCGCTCGACGCACTGGCGCGGCGCAGCTTCGCACTTCATGCGCAACTGCCCGGGGAGATCGCGGGCGATTGGGGCTACCGCCCCATGACCGCCTATAGCGGCCTCGTTGTCCCCGATGGTGACGCCCGGCGAAATCTGCCCTCGGCACTTGGCTGGCTCGCCAACGGCGTCGCCATCGCGCAAACCATCGGCACGACCGCGACGACCGCGATCGTTCACCCTCGCAAATTCACCTCGTTCCTCATGGATGCGGCGCTCACGCAGGGCGTGCAACTTCGTCGCGGCCGGATCAGCGGCATCGTGCGCGATGCGGATGGCATCACAGCGAGCGGCGTCCAGGTCGAGGGCAGCGTCATCGAGGCGGACGCCGTCGTCATCGCGATGGGGCCGTGGTCGCTGCTCGCGGCGCAATGGATGAACCTGCCCGCCATCTATGGCCAGCGCAGCCCGAGCATCGTGTACGACACCGGCGGGGATGTGCCAGCCGATGCGCTGTTTCTTGAGCATGAGGACAATGGCGTCGCCGTGTCCATCGAGGTTTTCCCCCGTGCCGACGGCAGCACGCATATCACGGCGCTTTCCGACATCGCGCCGTTGCCGCTCGATCCCGCCGCCGTGACGCCCGACCAGGACGCGATCGCGCGCCTGCAGGCGATGAGCGAGCGGCTCTCGCCGCTGTTCCGGCCCGAGAAGATCATCGCGCGGCAGGCCTGCTTCCGCCCGGTGACGCAGGATGGTCTGCCGCTGATTGGCAAGGTGCCGCAGAGCGAGGGTCTCTACGTTGCGACTGGACATAATGTCTGGGGCATCCTCAATGCACCCGCGACCGGCGAGGCGTTGGCGCAGCTGATCGCCGAGGGCACGACGCAGATCGACCTTTCGCCATTCGATCCCGCCCGCCTCGGCCCGCTCGATCCGTCGCTGCTGCACGCACGTTGAACGGATGGGGCATGCTGGCGGCGTACATGCATGGGCCTCGACCGAATCTGCATGCCTGACGTGCCCGAGTCGCGCTGCACTCTATTTACGCAGCAATGGACTTTAACCCGCCTCCCACAATCCTGAATGCAGTTTCACTTGCCGAGAATGCCCTCGCCGGTATAGTCGCGCCCCAATAGCTCACAAGAGGCTGTTCAAGGGAGAAAAACAACATGAAGAATAGACTCTCTGTTGCGTTGCGAGTTCGCTCGACGCCGCCGTGATCGGCGCGCCGGACGACGCCGTCAGGAGTGACGTCAGTCTCCCGAGCTCCATCAAGTCCACCGCGAATTGATCGGAACGGCATCCGGGCCTTGGCCGGAGAGCCTTCCGCATGCGGTGCACGCAGCACCTTTTTCTCAAGTGGCAGCCAGGTTGCCCGGCCAATCATCAATGCGAGCATTCCAGATTTTGATCGATGGCTTTGCCATCAGCGCTCTCTACGCTCTCGGTGCCACCGGCTTCACGCTGATATTCGGCGTCTCCGGCGTGCTCAACCTCTCCCACGGCGCTATCATGGTGGCGGCAGCGGTGGCGGCCTGGGCCGCCGCCAGCATTCTCAGCGTCGGCACCTATGCCGGCGCGCTGATCGGCGTCGGCGTCGCCCTCATCACGGCATTTGCCACCTATTTCGCGGTGGTGAAGCCGATCCAGGATTCGCGCCGCATTCCGAACGAGGAGAAGGAGATCTTCGTCCTCACGGGAACGCTGCTGTGGGGCATCATGATCCAGGAGCTGATCGCCTATTTCTTCACCAACAACGCCAAGACCGTGCTGCCGATCGTCGAGGGCGTGGTCGAGATCCTCGGCGTCCGCACGCCGCGCAACGAGATTTTCACGGCGATCGTCTGCTGCCTGGTCATCGCTCTGTTGTGGCTCCTGGTGAACCGCACCCGCACCGGCAAGGCCGTGCTGGCCGCCTCGATGAACCCGCGCGGCGTCACGCTGCTCGGCCTCGAGCTCACCAACATCTACATCGTGGTGTGGGCGATCTACGGTATCCTCGCCGGCATCGCCGGCGTGCTGCTGGGCATGTTTCTGGGCGTCAGCTCCTACAGCGTCGGTCCGCTGACCGCGAGCGCGTTCTCCATCGTCGTGCTCGGCGGCCTCGGCAGCGTCTCCGGCTCGCTGATCGCGGCCTTCGTGGTCGGCTATCTCGAGACCCTGACCGCCTATCTGATCTCGCCGGCCTATCGCACCATCCCGGCGCTGCTGCTGCTCGTGTTTGTGATGTACATCCGGCCACAGGGCCTTCTGGGGAGGCGCTGAGATGGCCACCTTCTTCACCTCTCGCCTCTTCTTCGTCTCGCTCGCGCTCGTCGTCATCGCGGCAACGCTGCCGCTCTACGTCTCTGGCTATGTGCTGGGCCTGCTCACCGTCGCATTCTATTTCGGTGTGTTCGCGATGGCCTGGGACCTCTTGTTCGGCTTTGCCGGCGAGGTCAATTTCGGGCCGACCTTCCTGATCGGCGTCGGCGCCTACACCGCCGGCATCCTCAATGCCCAGTTTGGGTGGTCGGTTTATCTCTGCATCGTGCTCGGCGCATTCGCCTCCGTCATCGCCGGTCTCGTGCTGGCGTTGCCGGCCCTGCGCGTGCGCGGGCCCTATTTCGGCCTGACCACGTTGGTCGCGGTGTTGATGCTGCAGAATTTCGTGGTGGTGTTCGCCGACCTCACCGGCGGCGAGATCGGGCTGACCATTCCCGACGTCATCTCTATCAACGCCGGCGTGAATTACTGGATCGCGCTCGGCTTCATGACGATCTCGGCCGCAATCCTCTACGGCCTGTCGCAATCGCCGATCGGCCTCGTGCTCCAGGCCAGCGGCCAGGACCCGGTGCAGGCCGGCGCGCTCGGCTTCAACATCGTCAAGCACAAGCTCGCCGCCTTCATCGTCAGCGCGTTCTTCTCGGGGCTGTCAGGCGCGCTGCTGGTATTCTACTTCGGCACCGCCTCGGTCGGCACCGTCGTCGACGTCGCGGTCGGCGTCAACGTGATCGTCTCCGCCGTGCTCGGCGGCCGGCGCACCGTGCTGGGCGCTGCGCTGGGCGCGATCTTCCTGATCGTCGCCGGCGAGTTCTTGCGGCCGACCGGTGAGCTCGCGACCTTCATCGTCTCGGCGGTGGCGCTCCTCGTCGTGCTGTTCTTCCCTGGCGGCTTCCTCGGAGCGGCCCTCTCGCGCGAGGCGCGCTCGTGATGGATATGAGGCTTCCAAACAGGGCCGTGCTCGAAGTCCGCGGCCTGACTAAGCGCTTCGGCGGATTGACCGCAGTCAAGAGCCTCGGCTTCGAGGTCAATGGCGGCGAGATTTTTGGCCTGATCGGGCCGAACGGCTCGGGCAAGTCGACCGCGATGAAGACCGTGATGGGCATCGAGCGCCCGACGTCCGGCGAAGTGATCTTCGAGGGCGAGAACGTCGCCGGCCTGCCCGCGCACAAGATCGCGCGCAAGGGATTTGGCATGGTGTTCCAGCACTCGCGGCCGCTGAACCGGCAAACCGTGCTGGAGAACATCCTGGTCGCGCTGCTGCCGGACAGCCTGTTCATGCTGTTCCCCGACAAGGCGCTGATCGAGCGCGCCAAATGGATCGCCGAGCGCGTTGGGCTCGGAAATGTGATGAACCGCCGCCCGCCGACCCTGCCGTTTGCCGATCTGCGCCGGCTCGAACTCGCCAAGGCCATCGCACGTGACCCAAAGGTCGTGCTGGTCGACGAGCCCTTCGCCGGGCTGACGCGCGCCGAGGTCGAGATGTTCTCCGACCTGATCCGCAGCTTTCGCGACGAAGGCCGTGCGGTGATGCTGGTCGACCACAACGTCAAGAGCGTCGCAGCCCTCGTCGATCGCGTGCTCGCGATGTATCTCGGCGAGGAGATCGTCACCGGCAAGGCCGACGAGGTCATGAGGAACGAGACCGTGCGCCGGGTCTATCTCGGCGGCGCGATCGAGACCCATGCGCGGCCCGAGACCAGCTTCAAGGATAAGGTGCCGCTGCTCCAGGTCGAGAATGTCAGCGTGTTCTACGGCAAGGCGCAGGCGCTGGAGAACGTCTCGATCCATGTCCACGAGGGCGAGTTCGTCTCGATCGTCGGCCTCAACGGCGCCGGCAAGACCACATTGTTCAACACCATCTCCGGCTTTCTGCCCTACAGCGGCGAGATCGTGCGCGGCGGCGAGAAACTCCGCGGCACCAGTCCGGCGAAGATCGCACGCAGCGGTCTCGTGCAATGCCCGGAATCACGCGAACTGTTCGGCGAGATGAGCGTGCGCGAAAATCTCGATCTCGGCGGCCAGCATCTTTCCGACGAGAAGCGCGCCGCACAGCTCGCCTGGCTGTTCGAGCTGTTCCCGATCCTGAAGGAACGCCAGAGTCAGATGGCACAGACGCTCTCCGGCGGCGAGCAGCAGATGCTCGCGATCGGCCGCGCCCTGATGATGCAGCCACAGATCCTGATCCTGGACGAGCCGACGCTGGGCCTTGCCCCCGTCATCCTCGAGCAACTCTCCAAGGCGCTGACCAAGCTGCGGCAAACCACATCGATCACGGTGTTGCTCGGCGAGCAGAACGTGACCTTCGCGCTGCCACATGCCGACCGCGTCTATGTGCTGGAGCATGCAAGGATCGTGTGGGAAGGCGATCCCGGCCGCTTCGCGAGCGAGGCCGGGGCCGATTTTCTTTAAGTCTGTCAACATCAACAAAAACATAGAAAGGGAAACGACCATGCGACCATTAGTTCTCGGCAGCAGCCTTCTCGCCTCCGCATTGGCCTTGTGCCTTGCCGCTCCGGCCTACGCGCAGTCGACCGATCCGATCAAGATCGGCGTCATCGCCGAAGTGCAGTCGATCGCGGGCGCGGCAACGCCAGGCGGCGCGCAGATTGCCGCCGACGAGATCAACGCCAAGGGCGGCGTGCTCGGCCGCAAGATCGAGATCGTGACCTACGACAACAAGAGCTCGTCGGCGGATTCCGTTCGCGCTTTCCAGCGCGCCGTCAGCGAGGACAAGGTCTCCGCCGTCATCGCGAGCTATATCAGCGAGGTCGTGCTGGCGCTCGAGCCCTGGGCGGCGCGGCTGAAGATGCCGCTGATCACGCCAGGCGCGGCCTCGAACGAGATCACCAAGGCGATCCACAACGATTACGAGAAGAACAAGTACACCTTCCACGGCTATCTGACCTCGGCCGCGCAGGCCCAGCTCGTCTGCGACGCAGCCAAGGACCTGCTCGTCGACAAGCTCAAGTTCAAGACCGTAGCGATCATGAGCGAGGACGCCGCCTGGACCAAGCCGCTCGACGTCGGCTACGAGGCCTGCCTGCCGAAGGCTGGCCTGAAGGTCGTCGAGCACGTCCGCTTCTCGCCTGACACCACCGACTTCACGCCGATCTTCAACAACATCGAGAGCAAGAAGCCCGACGTGATCGTCACCGGCATCTCCCATGTCGGCGTGCAGCCGACGGTGCAGTGGAAGAACCAGCAGGTGCCGATCCCGATGTTCGGCATCAGCGCGCAGGCGCTGAGCCCGACCTTCTGGAAGGACACCAATGGCGCGGCCGACGGCATACCGTCGCTGGCGGTTGCGACACCCGACGTCGCCGTCACCCCCAAGACGAAGCCGTTCGCGGCTGCCTTCAAGGCCAAGTTCGGCGCACCGCCGGCCTATACAGGCTACACCGCCTATGACGAGGTCTACTTCATCACGGAAGCCATCAAGCGCGCCGGCTCGACCGATCCCGACAAGATGGTCGCCGAGCTCGAGAAGACCGACTACGAGGGCACGATCGGCCGCATCCAGTTCTACGGCAAGAACGACGAGTTCACCCACGGTATCAAGTCAGGCCCCGGCACTGTCACCGGCCTCGTCTTCCAGTGGCAGGACTCCAAGCAGGTCGTGGTCTGGCCCGAGAAGATCGCGGAAGGCAAGATGAAGTTTCCGAGCTTCGTGAAGCTGTCGCAGTAATTGATCCGCGCCCATGCAAGCCCATCGCTCCTGCGCGGAGCGGTGGGCTTTTCCTTTATCTTTCGCAGGTGCGTTGTGTCGCGGCCGACGCCTATCGACCTTGGACGATGTTGACTTTCGCCATCCTGCTCCCAATACTTCGAAAAAAACCAAACATAAGACGGTTTTGAGGGAGGATAGGATGCCGACTTCACGCAGGCAGCTGCTGAAGACATCGGCGGCTGCCGCCGCCGCACTCAGCCTCGATTGGACACGGGCCCAGGCGCAAGCCGAGAATTTGCGCATCGGCTTGATTTACGACCTCACCGGCCCCTTTGCCGCCGGCGGCTCGGTCGCCTCCTCGGTCGGCGCGCAGATCGCCATCGACCTCGTCAACGAGAAGGGCGGCATCGGCGGCAAGACCAGGATCGTGCCGGTCGCCGCCGACTCCCAGAGCAAGGCGGACGTCGCGATCAACGAGGCCGAGCGGCTGATCAGCCAGGAAAAGATCGACATCATCAACGGCGTCTATTCCAGCGCGCACGCGGTGCCGATGGCGGCGAAGGTGGAGCAGCAGAAGAAGATCCTCTGGATCACGACCGCGGTCTCGACCGCCGTGTTCAAGGACAAGAACCTGCAATACGTGTTTCGCGCCCAGATCCATTCCGACCAGTACGGCCAGGCCTTTGCAAGCTTCATCACCGAGCATGCGAAAGCCAAGCTCGGCATCGATCCGAAGGAGGTCAAGGTCGCGTTAATCCACGAGGACGGCCCCTATGGCGTCGGCGTTGCCTCCGCCGACGAGGCCTATGCCAAGGAGGCCGGCATTCAGGTCGTGCTGCGCGAAGGGTATTCGGCCTCCGCGCCCGATCTTTCGGTGCTGGTGACAAAAATCAAGCGCGCCAAGGCCGACGTGATCTCGCATGCCGGCTACAACCCCGACATCACCCTGTTCCTGCGCCAGGCCCGCGAGAGTGGTTTGCGCTTCAAGATGCTGTTCGGCGCCGGCGCCGGCTACAGCCAGCTCGACAAGCTGCGCGCGACTTTCGGTGCCGACATCGACAATTTCTGCAACATCGATCCAGTGCCGGCGCAGTTGCTCGATCCCGCCAAGCTCGCGCCGGGCATGGGCGACCTGATCAAGACCATGGTTTCGCGCTACCAGGCCAAGACCGGCGCGACCGACGTGCCGCCGCACTGCTCGATGGGTTTCAACCAGACCTGGGTGCTGCTCAACAACGTGCTGCCGGTCGCCAAAGAGAAATACGGCAGCTTCGACCCGGAGGCCATCCGCAAGGCAGCGCTCGACGTCGACATCCCCGCTGGCGGCACCATCCAGGGCTATGGCGTTAAATTCTTCCGGCCGGGCACGCCGCTGTCCGGCCAGAACGAGCGCTCGACCCCGGTCGTGATGCAGAACGCCGGCGAGCACATCTCGGTGGTGTGGCCGACGAACATCCGCACGCGGGAGCCGGTCTTCCCGCTACCGAAGGGCTCGACCTACGGGGCGTGAGGCGGTTGCGCTCGCGTGGCAACCTCCCCTGGACGGTAAGGCTATCGCATATGAATTCTTGGAGTGGCCCGAGCAAACGCCTCGTCGTTCGAGACGACCGCTCCGCGGTCTCCTCAGGATCAGGCTAATTGGCATAGGGCCCGTTGAAACTGCTGCCGCATACTCCGCCCTCATCCTGAGGAGCCCGCCAAAGCGGGCGTCTCGAAGGATGCGCCGCATGGAAGCCGCTTCCCATATGCGATTGCCCTCCCTCGAGAGGAGGGTAAGAGAGCTATGCCCTTACAACACCACCCTTCTCCCCTCCTCCGCCGACCAATAGCCCGCGTAATTCACCTTGATCGTCTCGTACGCCAGCGCGAGGTCCGACAGCGGCTGCCGTCCGGTCGCGGCGCATTCCATGAAGTCCTGGATCTCCTGCAAATAGCCGCGCGTCCATTCCTCCTCGAGGCAGACATATTGCCAGCCGGTTTTCCGGTCGACCTTTTCGGTGATGTAGACGCTGGCGAGCTTCTCCTCGCTGGTTTGGTAGCTCATCAGATGCGTGTTCGGGGTGATGTTGGCGAACAGTGAGCCGCCGCTCGTGTGGGTCTCGATCAGGTTGCGCACACCGCCCATGATCATGTCGCCGGAGAACACCGTCGCCTTGGTGCCGTCGGAGAAGGTCGCCGTCAGCGTGCCCCAATCCTCGACATCGACCGGATTGGCCTTGATATAGGTGCGTTCTTCGGGCCTGAGGCCAGCGGTGACGTTGCCGACATCGCAAGTGACGCTGGCGACGCGGATGGTCTCGCCGCGCGCTTTCGCCTCGACCTGCTTGAGGTAGAGCACGGCCGAGAGCGGGTGACAGCCCATGCGGATCAGCGAGCCGCCACCCGTCATCGCCCATTGCGCGGCATGTGCAGCGTGTGAGCCGGAATGGCTCTCCTCGCCCTTCATGAACAGGATCTTGTCGCCGGTAGCCCTGATTATCTCGGCGGCCTTGGTCACCGCGGGCGCGTAGATCCAGTCCTCGGCATACATGAACAATTTGCCGCTACGCTCGATCGCGGCCCCCGTCGCGTCCATCTCCTCGAGCACGCGCTCGTACATCAGCGCCTTCGGCACGCGCTTGCCGATCGGCTGTTGGTCGCCCTCGCGGCCGAAATAGCCGGCGAACGGCTTTTCACAAATGACGTGCTTGCCCGCCTGCATGGCGGCGATGATCATCTCGGCATGGAGATTGGGCGGGGTGCAGATGTCGACGACATCGAGCTCACGGTCCGCAATCACCTCCGCGAAGCTGCGGTAAACCCGCGGGATATGGTGGCGGGTCGCAAACTCGACCACGTGATCGCCGCGCGCGGCCACCGCCGCGACCTCGACGTCCACGCCATAGACGCGCTGGAACGCATACATGTGCAGCTCCGACACGAAGCCGCAGCCGACGAGTCCGACTCTGATCCTGGCCATGGCGCCCCTCACCCTTGCTTTGGGAGGCACTATAGCCCGCTGGCCGGCCTAATCCACCGAGACCCGCACCACGCCGGCGCTCATCATGCCGAGCGCCCGGGCGGCCGGCACCGAGAGATCGACGATGCGGCCGCGGATGAACGGGCCACGATCGTTGACGCGGCACTGGATCGTTCGTCCGCTATAGGACACTCTCAGCACGGCGCCGAAAGGACGCGTCCGGTGCGCGCATGTCAGCTCGCCACCTCTGCCGGCCTTTGCGTATCCATAGTACGAAGCAAGCCCGCTTTCGGCGTGGGCAGCAGAAAAGGCAAAAAGCAAAAAGCTGGCCAGAGATACCAATAGCGTCGTCTGCGCTTGCACGGCACCCTCCCGCTTGCCCTGCCCGGCGCTGCAAACGTGGCTTTGTTCCCCAAAGTTCCGGAAACACTGCCGGGCAACGCCCGGCAGCACCATCACACTTTGTTACTATTGTGGAACACCAGCGTGCGCACCTCGATGCTCTCGCGCGGCGCGGCATCTGGCGGCGTGGTCGGATCGACGAAGGCAGTGTGCGGCCCGAACCGCGTGCGGCCGTCGATTGCGGAATCATAGCACTTGAGCAGCAGCGCCTCGTCTGAGAGCCTGACTCAAAAAGCGCGTGGACGCTATCAAGGTCTGGCTAGACGGCGAATTAGGAGCCTTAGATGGGCGGCGAGCAGCCAAGCGAGCTCGGTAG
>NZ_JADPKE010000006.1:0-1778 GCF_023073795.1 Bradyrhizobium sp. 159
CGTATTGCCGCATCAGCAAATGTTACCCTGATGGCACGGATGCGAAGTCGACTGGTCGGCCGCGCCATGTAGCTTTCCCGGCTTGCTCGACGAGAGGGGCTGTGGGCGGGTCGGGCCCTACATAGCCCGAGCCGTCCACAATCCCGGGCAATGGGGCAGCGGTGGTGGCCTCACCGAGCGGCTCCTCCGCAACCAACTGCTCGGCGGTCTTCCGTCTAAGCGCCCTCAGCAGACGCTGCACGATCGAATGCTGTCTCGTCCCGAACTCCTCTGGGTGTTTCTCCCTCAGCCGGTCGACGATGGCGAGCGCGGTTAACTGCGGTTGCGTAGTGAGCCAGCCCTCGATCGTTAGGATATGCGGGTCGAGTTTGGACGGCATGCGAACCCTGGTTTTATAGGGCCGACGGGGGTGCCGGTGCGTGGCACGCGGCTCGCCGGACGTCGTCGTCTTACCGAGTGTCTTCGCAAAAGTGGCTGCGGTCGCTGGCGCGGTGCTCGTGCTGTCGGGTTGCAAGCCGCGTACCTGTCCGGGACGACGATCGACGCGATTGCCGAGTTCGTCCTGGGTCGCGCGAATCTCGGACAACAGCGCGACTGGATCGAGCGAGCGATACTGATCGCGCAGCCGCTTCTTCACGGCCGCGGTCACCTTGGGATGCGCCAATGCGCGCTCATAGGGCGTCGATGGAAGATGATAGCGTTTGATCACCTTGGCCCCTTCGCGGCGCTTCTCCTTGAGCTTGAATGACGGCTGGAAGAAGTTGACGTAGAGCCGTGCCGCCGCATAGAGGCGGCCCATCACACGGGCCGTATCGACGCCATCGAAGCGGCCGTAGCCCATCAGGCGACGGACGACGGCACCATTCTTCTGCTCGACGAACGCCTGGTCATTCTTCTTGTAGGCGCGGGAGCGAGTGACTTCGAGCTTCTGTTCGCGACACCATGGCACAACGACATCGTTCATGAAGGCGCTGTCGTTGTCAAAGTCTACGCCGCGCAACAGCCAGGGGAAGAGGCTCTGCGCCCGATTGATTGCCTCGACGACCAGCGAACCTTCCCGCGTCAGCAACGGCAGGCACTCCGTCCAGCCGGTAGCGACATCGACCATCGTCAGGGTCTGAATGAACGAGCCAGCCACCGACGTGCCGCCATGGGCGACCATGTCAACCTCGCAGAAGCCGGGCGGCGGGCTGTTCCAGTCATTAAAGGTGCGGATCGGGACCTCGCGCCGGATTGCCGAATAGAATCCAGCACGGCGCCGCCTCCCGCCGCTCGCCGCGATCTTCACATCGACGAGCACGCGATCGATGGTGGCGGCGCTGATCGCCAGAACACGATCACGGTCCGACTGGCCAAGCTGCAATCGGCCATGTTGCTCAAGGGCAGGCAGCAAGGTCGGGATCATCACCTTGAGCCGCTTGCCGCACACCCGATCCGACGCCTCCCACAGCGCCGTCAGCGCGTCCTTGATCGTCGCGCCATATCTGCGTCTTCGCTTTCTTGTTGTCTCGAGCTTGCCCGATCCAACCGTCTCGCGTCGCCGGAGCGCGCGCACCGCATGCTTGCGATGCCAGCCCGTCGTCGCGCACAGCTCGTCGAGGATCCGTCCCTTCTCCCCTCGTTTGGCCGACCGGTAACGCTCCGTTACTGCCGACACCACCTCGCGCCGCGCGCCCATGCTGATCTTTCCCGCCATAGACGCCACCGAACCAATTCGATGGCCCCGACCCAATCATCGGCGAGAAGTTGTCCAGTAACATTCTGGATGAGGCAATGCG
>NZ_JADPKE010000075.1:0-50496 GCF_023073795.1 Bradyrhizobium sp. 159
CGCCAGAGAAACAACAGACTTGGACTGATGTCGTGTCGCCGCGCCAGCGCGGACACGCTTGCACCCGGCGCAAAACTCTCCGCGACAATCGCCGCCTTCGCATCGGTCGACCAGCGCCGACGCCGGCCCGTCCCGGTGATGATCTCGACACGCTGCAGCGTGTCGGCGCCGTTTTCAAGGATAGGCGTATGCCTATCCTTATCGCTATCCTTACGACTATCCTTCGACATTGTGACCTCGCGACAAACTATTCCGCGAGATCTTCCTAGCCGACCAGATCAGCCCTCAGCGCGTGGTCCCTGCATGACGCTCACGTTCTTTCAACAAGCTTTTCGCATTATGAGTGGGGGCTCGACGCGAAAGAACCAGTAAAGGCTTGCGCAAATTGCCGGTCGAGACCTGCACAATACCAGCCTTCTTAAGGCTTGGCGCGTGCCACGCGACTGGTGGCGCTCATCGCGCTCACGCGGTATTCTGGCCGGGCGCGCCTTCGCTGCTTTTCATGAGGCCCTCCTCAATGGCTGAATGGGAGGTAATGGGTCAGTTTTAATATGACGCAGCCCTTACGAGGGCATGGCGTCGATTGCGTTTCTATACGTTCTTGATCCCATCGGACTCTCGATAAATTCGGCCTCCGTCCAAAAGGCGGCGGCCTTTTCATCGATGGCATGCACCAGAATAGCGCGGATGCCGATCGTTTCTGATGCGTGTACGATTTGATGTAGCGCGTGCAGCAGGTCTTGGCCAAGACCTTTACCCTTATAGGTAAGGTCGCGAGCCAACCGTCCTATGATGGCGACTGGCACTGGATTTGGCAGGCCATGTCTTTTCATCGGAGGCTTTGGGATCGCTGCCCGTTCAACGCTGCCAGATGCTATGCAGTATAGCCAATGATTACAACCACGTATGTGCGAGCAGTTTTGCCCTCGCTTTCGAGAGAGCGGTTTTTTGAGCCAATCGTTCAGCGCTTCATTGCCACAGCCAAAACGGCTGAAGTCGTGCGTAGGCTTGAGAAGCGTGGGGGCTGTCATGCCCGCACGCTTCCCCGGATGTTGGATTACTTCTGCCAAAGCGGCTTACGCTTCATCAGTGCCTTCAGCTTGGTTCCGGCCGGAGGCGGATTATCAAGCGCATTCAAGAAGGCGGCGTGCTTCTCTGGAGCGAGAATAAACAATCTTTGAGCCAAAAGCACATCAATGGCATGTTGCCGCGCGCTATCCAGCATAAATTCGCTAAGCGTCTTACCGACTGCAACGGCGGCCGTATCGATCAGATGCTTCACCTGTGCGGTAGCGCGAATGTGGATATTGGTTTCGCTCCGGACGCGGCGCGACCTTACCCGCGCCCTAGGGCGCTCCAGTACTGCTGCTTCCATTGCGGTTACTCCTCACTGTCTCTCTGGAGCTCTTATATTGCCGCCGCAGGACAAACAAAATGCACGTCTAAACGGGCGTTAATCTCCGAGGGGGAGCAATGTCCTGCACTTTGCGATGGCATCTTCCAGAATGCCCTCGGGGGCCCGGCACGCGTAGTCCGACTTTCTTTCAAGCCAAGACATACTTTTGAGCTGATCGGCCACAACGCAGCCGCCGCGCTCCGTGCCGCCAGGAATTTCAAATTCCTCCGGGAAAAGCGACTCGAACGGATAGCCCTTTACCTTGCTAGTGATCGGGAAAAAAAGGCAAAGGCGGGAGAATTGATTATATTTGCGGGGCGACACCACTAACGCGGAGTGTCGTCCCGCCATTTCACGACCAGCCTGCGGATCGAAGTTGAGCCAGATAATATCGCCCACGTCTGGGCAATACGGCTCTTTAGGAGCCGAACTCTTCGCCGACTGCAGCAGTCGTGTTATATTCCTCATGCAAGTTCTCGGGAGTCATGCCGGCTAGAAGCCCGTCTAACGTGTAAACGGGAGTCTTGCGCGGTCCTACGACTAATCTGCCGTTTTGAACCGTGATTTCGGCTTCCCGACCCGCGAACGCATGGATTTCCTTTGCGTAGGCGCTCGGAATGCGGAGAGCCAAGCTATTGCCCCACATTGCAAACTGAACGACCATCGCTACCTCAAAACGAGATACCCGGCAGGTATCAACAACGAAGATACACCAATAAAGTTGCTGCGCAACTAGATGGTGTAGATACGTTGTATCGACAGGAGGATCAAGGTTCGATGTAAATAAGACTATAACGAATAATTCAACTATGGAACCGACGAATGAAGGCCCAAAAGGCGAGGAGCGCCACGCCGACACCGTACATCGGCAGGATTGCGACCGGTGAGGTCGCGGACACGCCCAGCAAGGCGCCGGGACGGGCTGCCGGCGGCCGCGGGAGGTCCTAAGCGCGGCTTAGTTGGCTGGAAGGCTCCGGCCGCCAAAATGAGTGCTGCCGACCCGAAAACCCTCTGCGCTTAAGCTATTCGAGCGCGCTGGCCGGGCCAGGGGAGATAGGTTCGAGCCAGTCCTCGGCTTTGGGGCGTCCGACATCGCCTCCTTGTCCTCTTTCCAGTTCCGGCCCGATACCATTCCTTGAGCCCTGCAGACCATGCTTGGCCAGATTTGCCTGGGCGGCGAAGCCAGCCGGCGTATGTCCCGTAGCCGGCGCATAGCGCTTCTGGGCAGCGCAGATATATCGGGAATTCCAAACCTCTATTGCCTCAAATCGGGCTTACAGGATGATCTGTTTTAGCAAATCAAATGCCACTCGCGATCTGTTTTTACACATCGAGCACCTCTTATTTCGGATCTATGATATCTATCTATATCAATATATCGATTTGGATATGCGAAGACATATATATATGACTTACTCTACTGACGAACTTCTGCATACGCTCCGAACGGCCCGGGAGGCCATCGGCTTGAGTCAACGCGATCTGAGTGCCGGATCAGAGTACCGCAGAGCCACATTTCCAACATCGAGAGCGGCGGCGCCGATCTGAGGCTCTCCAGCCTCGTCGAGCTCGCGCGCGCGCTCGACCATGAAGTGGTTCTGGTGCCGGGCAAGCTTTTGCGGGCGGTCGAGGCTATCGTCCGGAACGCTTCGTCTGCACTTTCCGATGACGCGCGCTTGCGCTCCAGCGTGCTGAACGGCGCGCAGGCAGCCGTAACCAGGCTAAATCGACCGCATCAAAATGCGACGGGCCTAGAAGGCCTGAACCAAGCCTTACGCGAGCTCGCAAATTGGCAACTCGGAAGCTCAGAACTTGAAGCGATCCGGCGCATCACCGACCGGTTGATGAAGTTGCCGACGGGTCCGAACGCGCTACCTATGGTCCAGAGCGCCTCAAAACAACTGAGAGAGTTGCGCAACCGCATCGCCCACGCGTTGCCGGAAGCGCCGCGCCCGGCTTACGCACTCGACGAGGAGGAGGACGATGCCTGATGTTTCCGTCCTCGAGGTTCTGCTGTATGGAGAGCAAATCGGAACCCTGACACTCGTCCAAGGCAGTCAAACCCTATGCACCAATGAAGTCGATGGACATCATTGCAGCCCTAAAAGCCGACGGTTAGACGCAGGTAGCCCAGAAAGGCAGCCAGGTTCAGCTCAAGCATCCGACCAAACCGCGCGTGACGGTCCCTCACCCCTAAGAAGGACATTCCGATTGGAACGGTCCGGAGCATCGAAAAGCAGTCCGAACTGAAGTTGAGATAAGCGGGCGTTTGGATAGCGCCCGCGAGAGCCACTGGGGCTCACTGGAGAGCATCATGCGATACTACATCCCTAATTCACAAGGACGCAGATAGCGACTACGGCGTCTCGTTTCCTGATCTCCTGGGGTCATCAGCGCAGGAAGTACTTTGGACGAAGCTCGCGAGATGGCGGCGGAAGCTTCGGCCCTTCATCTTCGAGGATTGGCTGAGGATGGTGAAGCCGTTCCAGAGCCCTCGTCTCTCGAACAGATCATGGCCAATGCAATGAACAAGGATGGCGTTGCGGTCTCCAGCCCGAGCCGAAGAGGTAAAGAGCGTCTGCGTGAACATCACCCTGCCCGCGGACGTTCTGAGCGAGTTCGACCGACACGCGGAGCAGCAAGGCTTCACGCGTTCTCGCTTCCTTGCTGAGGCAGCGAAGATGTAAATAGGCGCCGAACTTTGACCCGCGTCAAACAGTGCGCCGAATGACACCCAATCAACGGAGATGGTCTTCACGAAGCGATTGTCGGCCGTGCTGCCGCCCGACGCATACCGGAAATGGTCCCACGCGAAGATTCTGCCCCTCAAGCCATGCCAATCCATGCGGACCACGACCTGGGCTACCCGGGCACTTCCCGCCCAACTAGGCGGACATGAGCTAGCAGCGAGTGAATGACGATCAAGATCCACCTAGGCGTCAGATGAGGCGGAATTGCCTCGCCGCCAGGCGGCCGCCAATCGTCTCGGAAAGACTCGACGCTGACTCCGATCCCGCATTCGTAGATTCGCCAGTAATCAAAAGCACTGCTAATCAGCCCGTGTTTTCGACCCGCATCCCCTCCAAATAGGTCATCTCCTGGCCCGCTAAAGTAGACGAGCGGATCTGCGGCGCCCGCTCGGGCACGTGCAACGGCAGGAATGAGCTCCAGCCGTAATATGCATAGCGATGCATTTCGATCGAGACGCGTTCGTTCACCGCGCGTGGATTTGAGATTTCAACGAGGTCGCCCCCACTGCCAACAAGCGCATAACCAAGAGCCGAATAGTTAGCTCCTGCGTGCAAGATGGTGTCACGGTATTGCGCTTCCACCTTGTCTGCCAGCAGTCGGGTCTGGCGGTAAAATCTTGTGCCGTGTCATCCACGGCGATCCGTAAGAGCTTGGTCGCGCGCTCATCAGGCTTCGATTGCCGGGCAAGCGATTGTCGCAAGACATTGCCTAGAAGGTCGCTTCTGTGACGCTTCCTCCGAGCGATCGGTCGTGGCGGCGCAGCCGGCAACGGCAGTCTCTCATCGCCCAGCTGTCCCCTCGGCCTGTCCCTGGGGCTGTCCTTTCGCCACAGATTCATCGAGCTTCTCAGCGGCGTCAAGGACCTCCAGCCTCTCGAGGATCTTTCGTCCGTGTGCAGTGATGATCCAATATCCTTCCTCCCGCTCGATCAGCCAGTTGTCCAAAGATATCGAGGTTCGGGTCGCGGCTCGCGATGCGCTTCATGCGCGCCGGCCACTCGGGCCCACTGGTGTAAAAGATCGCCAAGTGCTGTTTGATGAGTTCAAGACTGGCTCGGCCGCCCAGTTGCCCGGCAAGTATCTTCAGGATGGACAGCTGAAAGCTCATGTGGGCACGCAATGATTCAACGAAAGCGAGACAATGCCAGCGTTACCAGAGGCACGTAGCGCACATCATCGGTTTTCAAACGGAAACCTTGCCGGCTAGGCCAGAGTACCGCATTTCATGTGCAGCTTTCGAGCGTTCATGTACCCTTGCAGCTCGGAATCGTGCTGCTTGTCGGAGCCGAGCTGCGCGTCGCCTCACGAGACTGCCGATCGGAGACCTGACTCTTCGTTCATAATATGTTCTCGTGGCCTCGGCGGTCGATCCGCAAGCTGGCGCATGGCATCGCCGACCGGCGCGAGATCGTCGTGGCGCGATGGAGCATGCCGCCATTGCACCAATCGCTACTGGACGCCACTCGGAAATAGAAGATCGCGAACGGCAAGACAGTCGATCCCGAGCAACTGCTTCGCATAGGCCCGGACGGTGGCACCACCAATTTAGCCTCAACAGCGCGCATTGGAGGCGCTGACTTGGTCAGGAGCACCGGTGGCTCATGCCGTTCGCGAGCTTCAAGCCAATACGATGCGATTGACGACAGGAACGTGCCGGTCTGATTCGCCCAGACAAGACCCGTGCCGTGCTCGCCTTCGCCGGGCCGTCATCGAGGCCGCGCAGCTCATCGATATGACTGCATATCGATATCTGTGATCCGTCGAGCAAGCGCGAACATTCAGAGCTCGTGATGATCATCCCGGCAGGTCTTCATAACCGGTGAAAATCGCCACTCACTGTGGTCGCATTGGCGCCCACTCGGGCTGAACGTGCGATGCCGATCGTCTTATTCGCGACATGCTGTCGATCCCCCGACAGGTCGGTTTGGGATGAATGCAAGCATCCAGCTGTCGCAGTTGGCACGAGCTTTGAAGGATTGGGATCTCATCGATCGCTCAGGAATGCAGGAATGGCTTACGGGATGATGAGCCCTCAGTTCATCGGGTTGATCAGGTCCAAGTTCGGTCCTCCAACCTTTGGCATCAACTCAGGAGCTCGCGCATGAATTCGCCTCCCTGATCGAGCTCGCTCGACTCCGATGCGCGCCGTCACCATTGCGCGAGTGGTAATCGGCCAATCAGTTTGAGACGGCATCTGCAAGCTCTCCTCTACTTATCCCATGCGACAATCGCTGGCCGCGCTGGTCGAAGCCCAGCGCGAACGTATCGTCGACTGACCCACGAGTTCACGTCAGCAGGTGGATGCTTTCGAGAAAGAGGCAGTGCTTCGCTCGCCGAGCCAAGCGGCGCCATGATGACATGGACAAAATAGCCGAGACAAAGCCGACATCGAAATTGCGCCCGGAAGTGACGAGACGGGCGGCCATGCATTGTCTCGCTGTCGAGCTCGGCGAAATCGCGAAACTCGCGTGGCCAATGGTGCTGACGCAGGTTGGGCAGATCGCGATGATGTCGACTGATCTTGCCTTGATCGGTCGGATCAGCGCCGAGGCGCTTGCTGCGGCCGCGCTGGCAGGCCGGTTCTATCTCATTAGCTTCGCCTTCGGCGCGGGGCTACTAAGTGCCATCGCGCCCATGGCGGCGCGGGCGTTTGGGGCAAATAATCTAGCCGCAGTACGGGGTGCGCTGCGCATGGGGTTATGGGCCGCCATGATCCTGTCTTTCCCAATTATTGCTGTGGCGCTGCGAGCAGAGCAAATACTGCTTGCGTTGGGCCAAGCCCCAGATGTTGCGCGGCTCGCCCAGCAATACCTCTTTGGATTAGGATTCGGCGCCGCGCCGGCACTTTCGTTCTTGGCCATCCGCAGTTTCATGGGCGCGGTCAATCGGCCACAGCCGGTCTTGTGGATTACGCTATCAGCGACTCCCCTGAATGCTTTGCTGGTCTATATGCTGGCCTACGGAAAGCTTGGACTGCCTCGGCTGGAGCTGCTGGGGGCAGGTCTTGCGACCACGCTGGTGAACTGCAGCATGTTTTTAGCCGGCTTGTGGTTCGCTGCACTGCGTCGTCCGTTCCGTCACTACCATGTACTTGCACATCTCTGGCGTTTCGATTGGCGCACAATGCGACAGCTCATCGCAATCGGAGTGCCGATATCAATGGCTTCATGGATCGAGTCGGGACTATTTTGGGCCACATCGATTCTGGCGGGCTTGATCAGCACCAGTGCGCTGGCCGCTCATCAGATCGCTGTACAGATCGCCGCGATCCTGTTCATGATTTATGTGGGCGTTGGCACGGCCGCAGCCGTGCGCGTTGGCTATGCGGCCGGCCGCAACGACATTGCAGGCGCCAAGCAGGCATATCTGGCAGCGATGCTGATCGGTATTGTCATAGCTGCATCGTTAACGCTCGCACTGATCGCTGCGCGCTTTGAGATCGTCGAGCTGTTTCTGGGCAGATCGGCCGGTTCGGCGGCAACGATTAGCCTTGCTGCAGAACTCCTCGTGGTCGGCGCAACGCTGTTTATCACTGACGCTGTCCAGTGCATTGCGGCGGGCGGCCTGCGCGGACTAAAGGACTCGCGAATGCCGCTTCTGTTTGCGATCATTGGTTGGTGGCTGATCGGCTTTTCCCTCAGCTATTGGCTCGGCTTGAAGGTCTGTCTTGGCGCCACTGGTATATGGATCGGCTTGTCGACCGGAACGACAATCTATGCGGCGCTTCTCGTCCTGCGATTCCGCAACTTGACAAGCCGCGCTCACTGATGCGGGCGTATCGCTGATGCCAAGCGGCGACGATATGCCGGGATACCTGCACTGGCCGATACGAGCGGGTCGAAACTCGAGATTGGCTGAAAATTGGACGTTGCCCCTGATGGCGCGACTGCAAGCGTAAAGAGACGCCTAGCATCGCGTTATTCGATCATTCCGTTCCAAAAAAGCGATACGCAAAGTGGTTAGCTCGTTCGGGAGCTAGTAGGACTCCTCAAGGCGTCCTTCGCAATTCGCGAGCTTTCCAACTTGTCACCCCCGACAGAATGGCTCAACGGGTCCTCCCTTCGAAAGCGTTGCTGTGACAGGTAGCCACATGCAAAACGCGCTGACGCGATGACTCTCAATCAGGGCATATCGACTTTCCACACGCCGGCCGTTGACTGCGAGCTCCGCAGCCGCGGAATTCCTGCCAAGCACCCGCGATATATCGCAATCGCCGGAATCAAGCTGCCACACAATCCGCGGCAGCAGCAGTCACAACGCCAGGCTCAACCGCAATGTCGACCAGATCAGGATCGGCTACTGCGCCGAGCGAGCTTGATTCGACGAAGCATTTGTTATTTTTGTTTGCGAGGCAAGGCTGCCCTTGGCTTGTTGGATGTCTCACCTGACGTCCTCGCTCAGAAGCCGCTAGCGATGCAGTCGCTGTCCAATCTCACCCGGTGCAGTCTACGACTGAGGAGAGCTGCTGGCGCCCGCACGCCACTGATCCCGGCACGGTGCCGGTCGGCACGCCGGCCAGGCGTTGGTCGGCATGACTGGCAGCTCCATACCGGCATCACCCTCGCGCAAGCGATCAGCGTCCATCCCGAAGACAATGGCGCTAGGCTGCGTCAGGTCAGCCAAGCCCCGGCCGATCCGCTACGTCCCAGCTAGACGAAAGCTTACGATCATGTTCAACCGACCGGACCGGTATCGGGTTCTCATCGTGCTATTTGATGGGCTTCGGCCGGATCTCATCAAACCATCGCTGACGCCGAATCTGGTCAGGCTTCAGCGCCGCGGTGCGGTGCTGGCCCGGCAGCGCACCGTTTATCCCAGCGAAACACGGATAGCGCTCACGAGCCTCATCACGGGCGCAACGCCGGATCGCCACGGCATTGTTGGCAATCAGTATCTCGACCGGCACTTTCCGGCACCGCGCTTGGTCGACACAAGTAATGCGCGTCTGATCGAGGACCTCGATGCCGCGAGCGACGGCCATCTACTCGGTGTGGCGTCACTTGGCGAGATCCTCGCGGCGAACGGCAGGACATTGTCAGTCCTGGCATCCAACTCGGCGGGGGCAACCCGTCTGCTGAACCATAAGGCCCGAAAGTTCGGCCAGGTGACGCTCTCCGGCCACTTCCCTTCTATCGCGACCTCGGCCGAGATGCTCAGACGGGTGGAGAGCCTGCTTGGGCTGACGCCTGCGACGCCACCCCCCGGCACCCCGGATCTTGCGTCTCAAGCCTTTCTGACTTCAGCGTTCCTCGACGTCATCTGGCCTCAAATTCGGCCCGACGTCGCAATCCTCTCGTTCGGCGAACCCGATAGTTCCTCCCACGATTGTGGAACCGGCGCGCCAAGAACTCTGGAAGCGATCAGCTTTGTCGATCGGCAGTTTGGCCGCGTGCTCGATTGGTGGGAAGCTGAAGGCGTGTGCCAGGGCGTGCACCTGATCGCAGCCTCCGATCACGGGCACGTGACGGTGCATGCGCGGGCCGATCTCTTGCAGACGCTCGAGGCTGCGGGGCTGCGCTGCGGCCCGGCACCGGCGGCTGGGATCGACGCCATCGTCATACCTGGGCAGGTCGGAGCAATTTACCTCGCCGAGCCCTCGCAGACCGTTATCCGCCGCGCCGTCGGGGCAATGATCGAAAGGCCCTGGTGCGGTCCGGTGTTCACCGCTGGCGGCGCGGTCGATGGCATTGCACCCGGCAGCTTCGCCCGTCATCTCGTGTTCGCCGACCATGCCCGATCGGCAGATATCCTGTTCTCGTTTCGATCCGATGGCGGCCTTGATCGTTTTGGTCTTATCGGTCGCAGTTGGAGTGCGGATGGGCTAGTCGGCTTCGGAGTGCACGGCGGGTTGCATGACAAGGAGATGTCGTCTGTCGGCATGTTGGCAGGACCGCTGGTCAAAGGCGGCTTCGTCTCGAAAGTCCCCTCAAGTATTTGCGATTTTGCGCCCACAGTGCTCGGTCTTCTGGGCATCTCGCGGCCAGCAACGATGACCGGCCGCGGCCTCACTGAGGTCTTCATCGACGAGGGAGGGGACGTGCCTCGGACGATCGAAAAGGTCTACGAGACCAGCAGCGGCGCATACCACCAGCACCTCCGTCATGTGCGGGTCGGTGAGGCAGTCTATCTTGATTCTGCTGACGTGGTGGGTCGTCCCAACAATCTCACATAAACTGAGCGTCGATCCGCAGGCCTCATCAGGGCGATAACACGCAGAAATCTTTCTTTTTGCTGCGTAAGCGCATCGGTCGAACGTGATCGGCAGCGATGCGCAAGCGTGGCGCGTAGGTCTCTCCATGTCACAGACGCGCAAGAAAGTAGCGTCGGGGAAGGGCAGTTGCAAGCGGAGAGCCACGACGGATCATGCGCTGACAGTGTACGCAAGAAGACGGGCAGGAGTGCCAGTCGCGGCCGCCGTCTAGCGTAGAAAAGCTGTATGCAGCAGCTTGGCTGCCTCGATCAAGCCGCCGGTGAAGTCATCGCTGCCTTGGGACGCGGCGGAACGACACCGGGCCGGTGGCCGCCAACGGTACGCCCGGCGCTCAGGGCGCCAAGCCAGCGCTATGCAGCAATCTTCCGCGAGCGATCCAAGTTGTGTCAGAGCGCCGCAGGGTATTTGCCCGCCCCGTTGGCCTTCCTCTATTTCAAATCGATAAAATCAGTGGTTGTATACGGTCATTTCAGCGACCGCGGTCGCTCTATCGCTTTTTGGAGTTATCGATGAATTACACAGGCCTGAGGTGGATCAAGGACGACAAGCAGCGCCAGAGGATTGTTGCGGGGCTCAGCAAACTGCGCACCGGGCTTAAGAAGAAGGTGCCTGCCAAGAGTGACGGTACGCTGCTGCTGGCAACCTGGAATATCCGCGAGTTCGGCGGGACCAAGTATGGCGGCCGAACGACCGACGCAATGTACTACATCGCGGAGTGCATAAGCCGCTTCGACTTGATCGCGGTGCAGGAGGTACGGGCCGACCTCAAGGCGCTCAAGGAAATTCTACGCCTGCTTGGCCGGCAGTGGGACGTCATCTTCACAGACGTCAGTTTCGCCGACGGCGGCAATTTCGAGCGGCTCGCTTTTGTCTACAACACGGCCAAGGTCAGCTTCACCGGACTTGCCGGCGAACTGGTTCTGCCGAGCAAGACCGCCACCGAGCGAATGAGCCAGGTCGCCCGTACCCCCTTCGTCTGCGGTTTCCAGGTGGGCTGGGCCAAGTTCAACCTATGTACGGTCCACATCTACTACGGTACCGCCAAAGCGGAGGATCCGCGGCGTGTCGACGAGATCAACGCGCTTGCCAAGCTGCTTGCCACCAAGGCCAAGGATTACATCAACACAAGCGCCCCGGCCGACTACTCGCCCGAACACCTCGTACTGCTCGGCGACTTCAATATCTTTTCCCGCACGGATAAGACTTACGAGGCGATCACCAGAAACAGGTTCGAGGTCCCGGCCGAGCTGCAAAAGCTGCCAGGGAGTAACGTGGACCAGAACAAGTTCTACGACCAAATCGCATTTTTCAAGCAGAAGGTAGGTGTGAAAAGCACTAACGCAGGCGTTTTCAATTTCTTCGACTATGTCTTCGACGATCCAAAGGAATTCAGAGGCGGTAAAGGCGCGCCGACCGCTAACATGTTCAGGCAGTGGCGCACCTTCCAGATGTCGGACCACTTGATCATGTGGTGCGAGTTCAGCGTTGACCAAACAGATGCCTACCTGAAGGCGTTGGCCGCTTGGAACGGCAAGTAAGACGGCCGATCGCAGCTGGGTCTCTCGTTACGTTCGGCAGAAGAGGGCGTGCGTGTCCCGCTGAAAAGATGATCGCGAAAATAGCGTCTTACCTCGGACGCTGCTGATGGACGATGGTATTTCTAGTTTCAGATTTGCCGAGTCTGCTGTTGGAGGCTGTGAAGAGGTACCGTCCGGTTCCGTGCGCGATAGGCGTTGCAGGCGTCGGTGCCGCCGCAGCTATTGTCTATACTGCGTTAAAAGAGGACAGCAGAAGCGCCGCCAACAGCGCGGCTATCATGCTGGGCTTCATGGTCGTGCTGCTTGTGTTCGCGAGCCTGATGCGAACAAAGAGCACCACATACGTTATGCGGGCTTTCCTCATGATGTGGGTGATGGTGGCATGCTTCTGCCCCATCTTTGTGCAACTGAGTTCATTCATTTTTCGGTGGCCAACGGTTAAATTTGGCACCGGCGAGTCTTTGGAGTGCGAGGAAAGCAGAAGAAAAAGCTGCGGAGAGGGCTTGTCGGACAGTTCAACAGATCAATGCGTCCTCACGTATAGGAGTTCCTCTTTCCTCAAAAGCGGCTCGCCTAATGACTGGCAAAGGCTGACCGAAAAGGCGAGGACCTACGCAAGATCGGTTAGCCAGCTCCCAGTCAGATGGCCAGCGAGCCGAACCTGTATGCAGCGCTGGCGGGCGCGCGTTTCACGCACTTCAATCAACTGCTGGATCGGAAGAGTGGGCTGGCCGTCGATCCACTATTGTGGAATGCGGTACCGCCGCTTGAACTCCGACGCTTAGAGAGATAGCGGATGAGCTGAGGAATAAAGCCGCTGTCATTTGACGAGACCCTCGCGCGTATCCTCGCGGCGGTGAGCATTCACCACCTATCCGATCGGCCGGAGCCGGCGTGCAGCATGCGTTTCGTGTCCGACCTCAGACGCTCGGCCCGTTTCAAAATCCACCGATCTTGTTGCGAAGACAACATCGAGGTCGAAAACCGCAGCGAATGCGCATTGCGTCCGCTGGCCTAGATCCTGCAAACCGCAACCGCTGTGGAAGCGGCGCTAACAACGTCGGCCATTTGGCTGTCGTTGCAAGGTGGCGCGCGTCTGTGTTCGCGAGGTGAAATGCGGTCCCAACTTCTTTTTTACGCTGTCGCAACAGCTGCGCTCATTGCAGGCGGCGCTGTCAATTCGGCCGATCTCAAGCCGGCAGTAAAGGTCCCACTCGCCGTCTGGAGCTGGACCGGAGGATATATCGGCGGGCACGTCGGCGGGGGCTACGGGCGAACATCATTCAGCGACCCCTATGGCCAGTCACTCTATGGTGACGTTGTCGACACCCCTGTGTTCCTGGCCGGAGGTCAGATCGGCTACAACTGGCAGAGGGAACGCTGGGTTTTTGGCGTTGAACTGGACGCCAGTCGCGCTGTCTCAGACGGCAGAAACACCTGTCTTGCCGCCTCCAGCTCTGTCATCAGCGCAAACTGCAGCGCTGGTCCAAGCGTCTTTGCGACCGGGACGGGTCGCCTTGGGTATGCGTTCGGCCCGCATGGCCAAACACTTGTTTATCTCAAGGGGGGCGTGGCCTGGCAGCACAATAGCGGCGTTGTCGCCAACAATAACGAATTCCGTAGCAGAAGTCACCCATTTGGCTTGGCGCCACAGAATGCCACCGATTTCGATTATGGTCGAGTCGGTGGCACGATCGGCCTGGGCGTCGAGCAAGCACTCGCGAACGCATGGTCCGTGACGTTTGAGTACGATTATCTGGGATTCACCGGTCCAAGTGTCGCGACCCCTCCGACCCTACAGAGGCCGCCCTTGGCAACCATCCCCGCCAACACCACCAGCCTGTCCAGCAGCTATCACATCGGTAAGCTCGGTCTGAACTACCATTTTGACGCACACCCACGGACGCCAGGATGGTCAGATACGCCGCTATACGCAACGAAGCCGACCGTCAGCGCCTCGCCGATTGGCTTCGCTGATGGGTGGTCGCTGGAAAGCGGCACACGGCTGTGGTTAAGCCGCGGAAGCTTTCAATGGGACCACGGGAGTACTGATCTAGTATCAAAGCTCACCTACCATGGGCAGGATGGGATTTCCGGTGAGTTGTTCGAACGGCTGGACAGCCCCTGGGGAATCTTCCTGAAGGGCAATATCGGGTTTGGGCGCTTCAGCAATGGAAAGATGAACGATGAAGATTGGGGCGTGGACCCGCTCGCTTATCAAAACACACTATCGGGCCAGGGCAACGGAAGGTTCACGTACTTCACCGCGGATGCCGGTTACGATTTCCTGCATGGCAGCACCTACAAGGTTGGTGGGTTCATGGGCTGGAGCTACTACGGCCAGAAGTCTGACACGATCGGATGTGTGCAGACCGCCTCCCCCAACGTTGCACCTTGCCTTGTGCCGGGCGATAGAAGGATTGTCGGCAGCCAAGACACTGATTGGAATGCGCTGCGCATCGGCCTTAGCGCTGAGACCATGTTGTTCGATCGCTGGCGCGTAAGTGCCGACGTTGCTTACTTGCCGTGGACGGACTTCCGAGGGCGCGACAACCATCTGATGCGCCAATTCACGACCTTCCTTGATCAACGCGGGAGTGGTGGCGGTGGTGTGCAGGTTGAGGCAGCCCTATCCTACTTTATCACTAAGAACGTCAGCGTTGGCTTCGGTGGCCGCTATTCGGCTATGTGGACGCCAAACCAACGTAAGACGCTCGCTACCGGAGCCAACCAGGAGAACCGCCCTCCTGCTACCTCTGGGCCCCTTCCGGGGGACTATCGCATGGAACGATGGGGCACGTTCTTACAGGTCTCCTACAAGTTTGACTGAACTGCTTGCTCCTTGCTCTACTAAGCGTCGAACGGCATTATGGCGCGGATACTGGTTACGCCTCCGTATTCTTCGCGGATGCGGAGGGCGTGATCAGCACGAAGCCGATCTTGAATCCGAACGCGGGTCCAATTTTGTGAAGCGTCTCTGAGGTCGGATTGGCCACACGCGTTCGATCTCGGCTCGGATCCGACGCTCCAGTGTGCGACGGCTGCCGGCTCGGAGTTCGGCATGGCGCCGAAACATCTCCTCGAAGATCCCGACGGGCCGCAGCCCGGGAGCGGCCTTCAGCATCGGCACCATCTCTGTCTCAAACACGCTGGCCAACGGGCTCAGCCGGCGACGGCCGCGGGGAGCCTTCTCTGCGATGGAAGCCGGGGATCCTTCTCGATCCGGTAAGCGGTCGAGGTGCTCAACGACGCCTTGCCGCGGCCGCTGGCGGGCTATCGGTCTACGGTACTTCATGTGGAGCCTCAGCGCTGTCTCGCTGTTTTTGAGGGGCGAGCGCCGGAAGGCCACTAGCTTCGCTCCCTCGGAGCGGAGGCTGTGCCTTTCAATGCCGAAGGATGTCTCAAGTCTCGAATGCTCGGTGACTGAAGACAAGTTGCGCTAATCAGCAACTTCTTTCAATGCTTCCACCAAGAGTTTATTGTCTTCTTCAGTGCGGCATGCGATGCGCAAGAACCGCTTGCCATTTTGAAGCGTCTTTCCGCCACTGTGCCTGATCAATATGCGTCTATCTTTTAAAAGCGTTGAGGCGATCACGTCCCCATCCGGCCAGTGGGGCGGCAGTTCGCAGAACACGAAATTCGCGTCGGGCTTTAGAACTCTCATTCCGTCGATGCTGCGCAGGTCTGCGTATAGTTTGTCTCTGTCGCTGCCTACCCTCATCCAACTCTGCTGTGCCGCGTGCGCGAGGTGAGGGAGCCTGCTCAGAAAAAACTCGCCAACCGTATTGACATTCCACGTGGGGAGCGCCGCTCTAATTTCCTTCATCATCTGTTCATTTGCGGATGCCGCATACCCCATCCGCAAACCGCATGTCCCGTAAATCTTTCCGAGGCTTTTGAGAACGATCACATTGGGAAATTCGAGCAAGTGATTTTCCAGGCTAGCACTTCGTCCGAGCTCACTAAATTCTATAAATGACTCATCGATCAGTAGCAGTTGCTGTTGAGCTCGAAGCGCGGAAGCGAGATATAGTAAATCCGCATAGGGAACCATCCGCGAAGTGGGATTATTCGGCGATATCACGACTGCGCCGTTGACACCATTTGTACGCGCAAATGCTGCGTAGCGGTGCACATCGAGTTCAAAATCTGGCGGTGACAGAAAAAAGCGTGACAACCGCCCGGGCAAGGCGGTGGTTTCATAAGGATTGAAGGTTGGGACCGGGACAGCAATCCTCATTCCCAGTCGACCAAGGAAGATGGGAATGAGTTCAGCCACGCCATTGCAAATGACAAGTTTATTCGCTGGCGTCTTCACCGCATCCGCAAGAAGTTGGACCATCTGCGCATTAGGAGAGGGATAGCAGGTAATAAGCCGCGGTAGCGCGTTCTTAAGTTCGTCAAGGAACGCCTGCGGCGGAAAATAAGGGTTTACCAGAAGGACGAAGTCCTTGATGTCATATTTCCAATAGCCGCCGGGGAATCGGTTGATCAGGTCAGAGACCTCGTCCGACCTAAGGGGTGGGTCCATTTGTGCTGCCCTCTTCATGCGTGCGACTAGCTCAACATTTCAGGACAAACGAAAATTGCAAGATGCTCGCCATCTCTCGACAAGCTCACGGCGAACAAGCATCGAGCAGTGCCGATTGGTGCGGAAATGCTCTCGGCAACAAGTCTGGTGCACGCCGCGGTTGGCGAGACTACGCGTCATCATGTGACCTGCATGGAGGGAAGCCTGCAACACGAAGAAGGTAGTCGCTGGATCATACTTCCATCCGCAATCAAAAGGAGCGACTGGCTAAAACCACCGACGACACGACGGCGAAGATGCTTATTGCCGTATACATTGTTGCGCAGAGTGGTGGCACGCGAACAGGCGCGACATGCGCTGTAGCGAGCAGCAAGAAGCCAATGTTTACGACGTCAGGAAATGCTTCAGCAGGAATAAGAGGCTTAAAAAGAAATAGGAGCGCCAGGAGCGGCACGTCGTATGACAAGGGGACGCCCAAGAAGCGTCCATCGCGCGATCTGCCGAAGTTCGCAAAGTAGCTAAGCCTTATTGCTCCGGTCACCAGTAGAGCGGTTGCGGTCGCAAGCGCGAGTTGTGAAGCTTGGCTGACTTGTACCACAACTACCGCAGGCACGACGGCTCCATAGACGATATCTGCAAATCCATCGAGGCTCGCTCCCATTTTTGCGACATCTGGATCGCGACCTTTCGTGCGACCTGCCACAACCCCGTCGAGGTGGTCCGATAGAACGGCCCAAAGCGCTGCTGCCACGGATAGCTCAAGGCGGTCAGAGAGAGCTAAAAACAGGCTGGCGGAGGAAAAGAGAAGACCTGTGATCGTTATAGCGTTCGCTGGATCCCAAAGGTATTTTAGCATTGCACTCTCACCTCATTTGCAAATCACGTCTCGCCATGTAGGCCTTCGTTCGGTCCTTGAAAATGCGCTCGGCAATCTCCAAATCGTCAGCGTTATCAATTTCGTACCAGCTGAGGCCATCGCATCGCGCCGCGGCGAGCTGGAGGCCTCGCCTCTCTATCAGATAACCCAAAAGTTCTTCGGTGTAGGTCTGCCGAGCTCCAGCGGCGATGATATCGTCCAGTGTCGGAACTATCGTTGCCTTGAGTGTCGGCGACGAAAGCCGTAGGAGGTTCATTGTCTTGAAAACCTTTGGGCCATCCGCAACAAGATTTGCCGCGGTTTGCTTCAATCGAAAACCTGAGATGAAGCCGTTCTGCGACAACAGGACGGCCGACCCTTCCATTGAATCATCGAAGGGAACGACTGCAGCTACGTCAGTCCCCCGGCAGACCATCAAGTGTCGCAGCGCATCCTCTTCGAAAAAGACGTCGCCCTCGAGAAGAAAGCAGTCTCCGGAGAGAAGAGCGTCGCGCGCCAGCCACAAAGAATAGGCGCTTCCTGTGCGGTCGAAGACGGTCGACTCGACATATTTGATTTTGAGTTCGCCAAAGTGGCTACCGCAGGCATATTGAATGGCGTCTTTGCGGTAACCCACGACGATCGTGACCTCTTCCACGCCGACAGCTTCCAGATTGCGCAGAGCGTTATGAAGAATCGAAGTGCCGTTGACCTCGACCAGCGACTTCGGCCGCAGATCTGTCAGGGGACGCAGGCGAGAGCCGCAGCCAGCGGCGAGAATGACGGCGTTCTTGGGAGCATCGGTCACCGTTTAGTTCCTTTTTCGTCGCGCCTCTAAGGTGAAACACCGCCGGCTTCTTCGTCGCCAGCGTAGGCATGCTGAAGCGACATCAGGTCTGCGGGAGCCATCTGAAAATGGAGCCCAAGCGTCAAGACAGGCAAATGGTCCTCGTCGGTCCTTTCTCCAGAGAGAAGGAAGGCGCTGGATCCGGTGCCTCGAGCTGCCGAGATGGCAAAGTGCGCATTTCGGTTGAGTGAGGCGTGCTACGCCATCTAAGGACATCTCAGTGCAATGGTTAGGGATTTGAGATTGCAGTCGAACCTGGCCAGCTAGGAGGAAGTCCAGGACAGTAGGTCTTCGACCATGACTATGCGCTCCTATGTCGACGAAACCCTATTTGCGCAGTTCAGCGTCGGGCCGCAAATATCGCGTTTCCGCACGGGCCAGTTCGTCGTACTTGAACAGTTCGAAGACTTCCTCGAGAGTGGCAATATGCGGCTCAATGCTCGCGGTGCTTTCCTCAGCGATGATGCGACCGCAGACTTGACGCATTGCCGCCGTTGCCGCTCGCATGGAGTGGTTGGCCCAGATCACCGTAGAGATGTTGGCTTTGCGGTATGCAGAGATCGGTGTTCGATAGTATTTCGTCGGAACGATCACGACCGGCAATCTGTTCTGCCAAGCGCGCGCGAACGATAGGATTTCGTCCGCGGTGCTCTTTCGCGAATGAATAAGGATCGCATCGGCTCCCGCGTCGGCGTAGGCGTGAGCGCGCGAAAGTGCTTCGTCCATCTCATGCCCAGCGATCAATGCCTCGATCCTTGCCACCAAGATCAAGTCGTCCGCGACTGTATCCTTCACTGCCCGGAGGCGGCCAGAGAATTCGTCGATGTCGGCGAGGGGGTGCCGATCCCCAACAAACGAGTTCATCTTCGGAAAACAGCTGTCCTCGAGCGCGACGCCGGCTGCTCCACGCTGACGGAGCCTGCGTGTGACGAGGCGTGCATTGTTGAAATTCCCGAAGCCGCCATCTCCGTCAACGAGCACAGGCAGTTCGCTCGATTCCACGATCCGCTCGACTACGTCTACGAGTTGGCTCCACGACGCTTCGTTGGCATCGCGGTAGCCCAGGGAGCAGGCAATAGACAGGCCAGACGCCCAGAGGCCTTTGAACCCTGCGCGCTCAGCGATCGCGGCGGAGAGACCATCATGCGCTTCCATGAGGAACGATAGCTCTCTGCGGGAGCAGATTTCGGCGCGCAGGATTTCAGCACGTGAGGAACCGGCGGATTGATCAGGGCCGTTGGCGAGAACAGATGGTAATCGGTGTTGCATGCCAATTCCTTGTGATGACCGGCGTAACGTGGAGACCGGCCGATTTCATCAATCGATAGGTGACATGCTTCCGTCATCTAGATCAATTACGAGGGTTGGTAGTTGATCGGGCCCGCAAACCAGTTCCGTCTCGGAGTGCTCGAGGATCACTGCTAAGCTCCGCCGATCATTTGAGTGATGGCACAAATTGAAAGCACAGTTGTGCCCTGGTCGAGGCGCCGACCAGCGGCATCATCGCTCTTGCATTTGTCCACGCGGTTTTGAGACTGCACGATCTGCGCGAAGGCTTCTGAAGTCGATAGCATTCTAGAGAGTGCGGGCTCAAGCAGGTCAGGGCGCGAATTCATTGTGGACGCGCGCGCCTTTAAGGTTTGGGGAGGGCGCAGTGCGCCAAATTCTGATCCCCGCAGCGGCGGCATACCATGGCGACCGTCGCCTTCTAGGGGCGGGAGACGCCTCGGTGGCATACTGAGAAAATTGGTGGCTCAGTGCCCCGAAGTTGAAGAGAGCTCTTCAGCCAGCTTTAATTCGAGGATCGGGATGATGTTCGCGCTGAGGGTATTATGGAGTCGCTTCCTTCGGGGCATGGAAGCACGGCGCGGTTTACTTCAGCCGGAGATTCGGCGGTCGATCGGGCGGGCGAGGAAGGCCTTCACCTTGTCGTCGATCTCGCCACACAGCCGGCTGACCTGGCTTTGGAGATGCCAGTCATGCCCATCGCCTGCACCAGATCGCCCGCCGAACGGGTCGAGACGCCCTGCCATAAGCTTCCTGCACCACGGCGGTGAGCGCCTTCTCGGCCATGCGGCGCGGCTCCAGGAAACCCGGGAACTAGGAGCCTTTGCGCAACTTTGGAATGCGCAGTTCGACCGCACCGGCGCGGGTCTCCCAGATGCGTTCCCGGTAACCGTTGCGCCGGGCCAGGCGCTCGGGGGCTCTTCTCGCCGTAGCTCGCCCCGGTCTGGCCCTCGACTTCCAACTCCATAGACGCTGGGCGGCAAAGCCGATCATCTCGCGCAGCAGATCGGCACCAGGATCTTCTCTCCGAGTGCGCGCAGGTTCATCATGTCGTCGGTCATCGGTGGTTCCTCGGTTGCGTTGGCGTGTCGCAACCCGATCTTACCGGAGAACTGCCGGTGACCAGCGCAAGACCGCCCGCCCGCTACGGCGCTATTGGGGGCGCCTCCGGGCGGCTTTGCTCTACCGAGCTACACCACCACCGGGAACACGACCCGGTGTCGCCCTGCTGAAGGAATTAAAGTCAATACCGTGGCCGTGGTCGAACCGCAATTCGGAAGTGCCTTCAACTGGTCTCACATTGTCCAAGATTGCCGAGTTCGAGAAGGCGCATGCGGGCGGCGATTGAGCAATGGCATTCGCATCTTTCAGCGCCCGGAGCCAATTCCCGAAGGTATCTGTCTGGCAGACTCCAGCATGCGTCCTAATACACAGGGCAGCCGGGAAGTTGGCGGCTACAACACACAACCGAGAGGAGGGTCCTTCCATATTCCCAAATTTCTGAATCACCTTGGCGTTCCCGAACTCGACGCTCGATGGATCGGTCGTCCTTGAGAAGGCGAGGGTGCAGGCAGACCTAGCTTGCGCGAGAGAGCTGCGGCGTGCCTGACAGTCGCTTGGCGCTGAAACATTCCGTCGCCTTCCGGGCGCGTTGCCTTCGTCAGAAGGGGCGAAGGACAAAGCAAATAGTAAGTCACTTCAGACATCAGTCGTATCCGCGAGCTAAGCGCGCCTCTTTCAGGATACTCACTCGATAGTCCCTCCTCATGGAGTCTAGCCGATCTTATACGGATGTGTATTGAGCCAAATCGTAGATCCCCCGGTTCGCCCCGCCGTCAGTTTGCAAAGAAAGCGATGGGATACAGCAGCCTACACTACACGCGAATTCCAAAACCGTTGACGGCCCCTATGAGCTTCTGTTGATGATCGCGAGTTTCAAACCGTTTGATGAGTTGCGTCTCGAAATTGCCCACCAAAACAAGGGGGCGACAGCATACTTGGTGTGGGGCAAGTATGCTTTGCGAGCGTCGTCTGCTAGGCCGCTCGCAGAGAAGGACAGTCGGATGATTGCGCCGATTCGACGTAACTGGAATCCAAAAGACTTTTTCGATGAGTTGACGCCGGCGATGTTCACGGCCGGACCATCGACTATGCGCGCACGTCGGGACAAGTTGTGGCCTGAGTTGTATACTGAATACGACGCGAGGCACTTAAAACAAGAATTGTTCAACCGAAATCTGATCGCCACCAACGAAGCTGAGGCGTTCTTTAGTGTCTGGGCCGCGGATGAAGAGCGTCACACCGATGCTTTCATCCGGATCATGGAGCTTGTCGCTGGTGAATCCGAAAAAGATCTTCGAGACAGATTGGAAGCTCGATCGCATAGTTTTTCTGCAATCAATGAATACTTGAAGGACGAATTCTCTCTGATCGTTATGATCGCATTTGATGAGATGTGTACTTGCCGCGCCTATGCTGCGGATAGAGAGTTCTATGCCGGACTTGGCAGCAGCTTCCTTCGTTGCCTGAGAGAGGTGATTGCCGACGAGGCAGTTCACTCGATGAACGCTGTTAATGTTCTCCGTGCCCGTTACTGCGAGCGCATTCCCGAAATCGGCGAGATTCTCGACAGCATAATCCGCAGCGTGGGCGATGATCCGGATTATACCGGCACCTTCGTACTGGATTACTTCGGCGGGAATTACACGAAGCAGATGTTTGTCAACTGCCGCGCCGCTGTCCTGAGAAACGTTGCTAAGCCGCTAAAAGCCGCAGTGACGGATTGAAGCGTCGGCGCGGAAGTGGACCAACGAGTGTCTGCGCCTCATCTCCTGTCGGTGCCTCAGAATTGCATGTATTGGTCGGTCAGAGCGGATTCGGCTCATAGATGAGTCAGATAGCCTGCCTGCGCTGCCCTTGAACTTTTCCGCTTGTTTCAAGTTTCTTGGCAAGCCACAGGCAATAATGAGCGATCCAGCGGTGCCTTGCACAAGGGGTACCGATCAGACGTCAAGAGAAAATTCAGTCAGGCAATCATCACGAACAACCAAGCCAAATGGCGCTGTCGGCTTTCCTCCTGATGTCGCGAATACTTCAACGCACGCGCCCGCGGAATCTATCCCAATCCTCAAGTCCTTGTCGTTAAGTACGATTTTTTGGGCGGTGCAACTGGTACGACACTTGCTGTTCTCATCGCCAGGTTCTCGCCCTTCCGGAGATGCGTATGCAAAGTGCCCTCTGCACCAAGCAGAATTTTCATGCTCGCCGGCAAGCCGAACATCGGCGGTGACACCGGGCTCCTTGAGCTCGGGATCACGGAGCGGCTCGGCGACGGATTGGAACTTGCCTCCGCTCAAAACAAGCTCAATGGAGCGGCGCAATACCGACCTTTTGGGCCAGCCTGCTGAGGCGCCAAAAAATGGATCTTTTCAGCTTCACCGAATGCGCGACGCGAACACAATGCCTCAGATCGCTTTTCGAGCTTCTCGTGAGCTGTGCGAGCGACGAAGGCTTCAGCGAAGTCTCTTACGGAGCGCTCAATTTCGCGGAGCCACTTCGTCTACCGGAGTATCCGCCACCGGCGGTGGCCGTAAAGTGGCCGCCCGAATGGTGTGAACGATATTTTAAGCGAAAGTACCACAAAATCGATCCGGTAGTCCGGCGGACACCGACGCTTTCGCGGCCCTTTCTGTGGGATCAACTCGCCGAGCAATATCAACTACAGCCCGACGAACGGCGCGTACTTGATGAGGCCAGAGAGGCCGGTCTCAAGCACGGCATGAGTGTACCATTGTTTGGGCCATTGGGTCGGGTATCCGTCGTATCGTTTGCATCTCGGTTCGACGATGCCGATCCTCAACATTCCAAAGGCCATCTCAACGCACTAGCCTGGCACTTTCACACCGCTTGTGTGGAGATCACACGTCCGGCCGAAGATAACTGCAATATGAGAGTTGCGCTATCGCAGCGGGAACTAGATTGCCTACGGTGGGTGGCAGAGGGCAAATCGTCATGGGAAATCGGGAGGATATTACAAATCAGCGAGAATACGGTGAACTTTCATCTTAAGAACGCGATGCGAAAGCTGGGCGCGACCAGCCGGATCCAAGCCGCCATTGTGGCAATCCGCCTCAACCTTATCTTTGACGTCCATGTTGCGTGAGCATCTTGATGGGACGATGATTGTATCGGAGCCAGTTTGCGTATGAAAACTGCTGTGAAGACAAAAGCGATCCTATGGGCAATCGTTCGCCAAGGCATTGAGCAAGCTCGACCTGCCATGTGAGGAAGCCACTTGCTGCTAGCGCGCACGTTGTATACGGCAACTACGAGCTTAGTCTCGGGCATTCTTTGGAGCGGCAAGTTAGAATAGGTCTAGCTAGGGAGTCCAGCATTTGCAGGTGTTCGTAGGACGTGAGGGTTTCAGTCGATCGTAGCTAGGCGCCAATGAAGATCGGTAGTTTGATTCGAGCTGATCGGTTTGCTTCAGTTGATTTTTGTCATGAGTTTAAAACTGCTACTTCCTTGACTATCTTACAAGTATGAATCGATCAAAAGACCAGCTTCTAGACCTAGTCGACAAGCTCCTTCTGGAGGGCATTGCGCGCATCCGGTTTTTAGCCAAGCGCCGGGCAGCCGGCATCGGTGACGGCGGTACGAAATGAAGCAAGCAGCGTGCCGGTTGAAAACTGAAGGTTCTCTAGTCGCCTCATGTTGCGCGGGCGCGTCAGATTGGAAACATCGATATCTCGAACCTGACATCGCGTCATTAGCCTTGACCGTACACACCACGCCGTCAAAGGTCGAAGGCTGGGATCTGGCGCGTACACCCAGTGTGCCGCTGCCGACGGGGCGCATGTCGCCGGCGCCAGTGCAGAAGATCATGTTCCTTGCGTAACTTGGAAAGGCGGCGCTTCGGCAAAAGCGGCCAGTTAGCGCTGCGCGAAAGAGCACTCCGAAGAAAAAGCCCCGACCGAAGGTCGGGGCTCCTCGATCCGCCGCAAACGTGTTGAGATCGCCATTTTCCAACCACCGGAAACAGCTTGTAGTAAAGCCGAAGGGTCATCATATCGACATCCTGGTGAATGCGATCCGTCCCGACAGCGGGGAAGGTCACGTTGCTCTCCGGCATGAACAGGTGGTCATACTCGACGCCAACTGACCAGCTGGGCGCGAAGTTAACTTTCCAGGCCAGCCCCTACGGCGCGCCCCCAACGGACATTATCGCTTTTAGCAAGCTCCGCCCCAGTGACCGTCGGAGTTGGTCTGGTCTGTTTTGCTGGTCATCACAGGACCGCCTGGCCTAAAGCAGCACGGTTTTGAATGCGTAGCCGAGCTAGCCGGTGAGCAAGCCGAACGCATCCGTCTTGGTTCGATTGATGTTCGACGGGAAAGCGGTGCTGATATTTGGAGCCGCTGAAGTTTGCCCAGTTGCCCTGGCCTTCAACGCCGTAGACCACATTGAAGATCTGCCAGCGATAGCCAATCTGGCCACCGATAGTGCCGGCGGTCGTACCATGGCAGCCTTCGGGAGTAACGCCTGCGAAATCCTAGCAGCTATGGCTCGAACCCAGCCGCCGTTAATGCCCATATAGTAACCGGTCAAGTCACAGATCGCGGGAGCGACCGACAGCTGCGGCGCGTTGGTTTGGACAGGCTGTGGAGCGAGATCCGCGCCAAGTGCGGGACCGCCGCGTTGATTGCGACGATGCTTGCAGTCAGAAGCAGAAAATTCTTCATTGGAGTGCTATTCCACACTTGAGCCCGGCTCTGCGCGTCTTGGCACATCATCGTGAATTGCTGTAACTTCAGCACAACATTCCTCAGAAACGAAATCGCCCTAATCTCACGTTGGGTTAGGTACTGGAGCTAGAATCCCGCCATTTCCAGAATTTTAGCGTTGATGCGCGTGTTTGTTCAGGCACGTGGGAGTTAGCTGCCCACTTGGGAAGGCGGCTCGCATCAAAAGAGCGCAGTTAGTGCAGATCTCGGCAAAGCGCCCGAGAACGAAATGCGCGTCCACGGTCCGTGAGCAGCGGGTTCCGATCTTGGGCATCGTCGACTAACTTCGGAAAGCGTTGAAGGCATCGACCCTTCCGAAGGTTGCCTGTCGGAACGACCACCGAGCTGCGCAATCATGGTCTTGACGCATCGATGATGGGCCATCAGTGATCATCGAATGCTGCCGCGCACAATGTCTGACGTCAAACAACCCTCAACTCCTTAAAGCTTTGCGGTATGTTGAGGAGATGTCTGATGCTCAGCTCCTTGAGCATCCGGCTAAACATGTCCATCGACATATTCCAAACGCCCGCTCAACAACCTCATCAGCCAGGACACGTTCGCGGTGCCATTCCGCTCCGGCGTCGTCAGAAAGTTATGCAACCGCTTTGTGGCCGGTGACGTCCTCGAGCTCTTTCACTTCCGTATGTGGCTGTTGCGCCAAATCGCGGTCTCTCGTGATCGCCTGGTATTCTTCAAAGAGCTTGGAGAAAGCGGGAACGATGGCCGGGCCTGCGTGCTCAAAACAGCAGCCCGGGATCGAGCATCGCTTTGAAGTACAAAAGCATCTAGCCGATGCTTTCGCCATCCGTGTGAAGGCGACGCTGGAGAACAGGAAGACATGGATTGTAGAGATTTGTTTTGGGTGCGTCGCTGCTAATTCTGCCGTGATTCGTCATCCCTTGACGAAAGCGCAAGATGAGGCAAGGTCAATTCACCTTTGCCTTCGGCGAGACAGGTTTGGAACTTTTGCGCGGCGGCAGTCAGAACTGGCACCTTCAACGCGGTTTCGTTCGCTAATCGCACGCCGCAGTCAATATCCTTTTTGGAGTTTCTGATCGATATTGCCAAAGCATCCGGCTTTTCGTCCAACAAAAAGGCTGCAAATTTTTGGAATATCCCGCTGTTGGTCGCGCCGCGACTGACCAAGGAGCGTAAGATTGCAAGGTCGACGTCAATGGCATCGGCAAGTTGGCAAGCTTCCGCTACCACCGCCGCCATGCCCATCGTCATGCTATTATAGACAAGTTTGAGCTTATGGCCCTGTCCAATATCACCCACATGGACGATGTTCTCGCAGAATGCGGTAAGAACACGAGCCGCCATAGGAAACGTGTTCTGATCAGATCCAACGATGGCGTTGAGACGCCCTTGCTCTGCTTGTTCAGGGCTTCGTGTTACGGGGGCATCTATGAAGTGCAATGCATGCTTTTTGGCCTGTTCGGCTAGAGTGAGGGTTGAAGCAGGATAGGACGTGGTGCAGTCAAGTATCAAACTCTGTCGGGGCAAATGTGCAAATAGCCCATGTTGCCCAAGGCAGACTTCCTCGACCTCGCAACTTGAGGGCAGGGATAAAACGACGGCACTTACATGCCGGGCCAATTCGGAAATTGCGGTGTGCTCATGAGCACCCATGCCAGTCAAGCGTTCCGCGCCAACACGGGTCCTGTTGACTTTGATATGCAGTTCAGTGCCATGACGCAAAAGACTGATTCCTATGCCTGTTCCCATGCGCCCTGCGCCGATTAGGCCGATTCGTTGTCCGACTTTCCCAGGCGTTTCAGTTGACGGAGTTTCAGTCATGCTCTGCGTCGTTATGAGTTGTGAAAAAGGCCACGCTCCTGCAGAATGGGCAGCAGCTTATGATGGTCCTCGATGAGATAATCCGGCTTCGCCGCTCGCAGACGCGTCTCGGAAACAAATCCGCCCGTAATGGCTACGCTGATCAAGCCAAGTTCGCGTGCAATATCCGTTTCGACCGGCATGTCCCCGACGATGAAAGTTGAGCTGGGGTCCAGATTGTATGCACGCATATACAGACGAAGCCGCTCGCCTTTGCTTATGCCTTTATATTGAGTAGCGCGGCTTTCAAACGCCAGAACCTCCGCGACACAATCTTCGATTCCATGTCTTCGCAATTGGGTAATAAGGGGGTCGACTATATGGTTACTGACAATAATGCTGGAAACGTGTTGTTGACGTGCCGTTTCCAAAATGCAACGCGCGCCTTCGCGCAGATCGGCTTTGCTCGCCAGTGGTTCGTAGGTGTCGTGAAAAATAGCACTGTCATGGCTATCCACCGTTTCTATTTCACTCTGCGACATTCCTAGATTGCGGAAAAAAACCGAAAGTGGAACATCGAAATGATCCCGAAAGGTTTGCATATCAATGTTAGTCCGGCCTAAGCGACCCAAAATGGTGTTCGTCGTTTGTAGCAAGGCGTCGGCGTCGTCGAGGAGGGTGCCGTTCCAGTCGAATACAAGAGCAGGTTTCATCATGGCCTCATGTTGCAGACGTTTTCGTTGAGGTGAGATCGGCGATCAATCTATTCAAATTCTCGTCTGCGCGTTTTTGCCCGCCAGGGGTCGGCATCTCGAACGTAAACGCAGAAAGATCGATTCCCTCATGTCCCCGCGGCAGCAAGGAAAGCAGATCTTCAAAGGGCAAATACGTAATGGTAGCAGCGTTGATCGATAGAGCAATTTTGCGTTCGATCACCCGAAGCGTTTGCGGCGCGACCCTATGAAAGCGCAGGCTATCCTGCCGCGTTTCGGGTGCCAGGCTTTTCCATATTTTCCAAAACGCTAGCTCATCTATGGTCTCGATACCCATGCCGTAGTAATTTGGTGCAACGATAGGCGGCGAACCGATTGCCCAATGCACAGCCTTTGCCCCAGCGGCAAGGAGCATCTCCGTCACTGCGCGGCTTGTATCGCCACGAATAAGAGCTTCATCGGCTACGACGATGATTCTATCCGTGACGTCGTTCGTTGCGACGCGGTACTTTTGCCAGATGAGCGAGTTGCGCTCGCCAAGAGACCCGATAAGTGTGCGCTGAGAGCGGTTTACTGCGATCACCTCGTGCCGTTGGACGAGTGCACTTTGCTGCTTGGCCAGCGATGCAAATAGACCGTCGGCATACGGTGTCCCGGTGCGCGGCATGGAAGAAACGATTATGGGAGCGGAGCTTGCTTCGACCGCTAATCGCGGCCAGACAATTCGGCCCAAGGTCATGCCTATATCATGACGAGTTGATAGATGAGATTGCCCTTGCACCAACGTTCTTGCATTTCCCAGATAAAGCGTTTCGTAGGCGCAAAGCTTGGGACTGTGCCGAGCCTGGCCCACAAAGTGATCAAGGCAGTCTCCCGTTCTGCCGTTCACATGCTTGATGTGACTTGGCCGAATTTCGTCGACTCGGCCTTGTAGACCAGAGAAAGCACTGTTTTCTGAGGCAAAAAGTAGAAAACCATCTTCGGTTTGCATGAATTCCAAAGGCCGCAAACCCGTGCGATTGCGGAAGGCGGTCAGATTTCCTAGGCCATCCAACAAGAGTGCACTGACGGCTCCGTCAACACCCTTGTCAATGTCTTGGAAGACCTTCTCGTAGTTGACCGGCAGACCGTGCTGCCAATAATCTCTTTGACAAATGCTCTCGATAAGCTTGAGCAAGAGCTCCGCATCGGTGTTGCCGCTGATGGAATGACCTTCGGCGTGCAGTTCTTTCCTAAGTTCATCAGCGTTGACCAGAGCCCCGTTCAAACAAACCGTCAAACGGCGGCAGGAGGTTTTATGATTGTCAAAGGGCTGGAAGTCGGCGTCACTCTTCTCTCTGTGAGAGGGAGTGCGAACGTGTGCTATAGCTACATGCGGTCTGAAATGCGCGTCCTGCTCAGTGAAATCAACACCTGCTAGTTTGCCTGCTGGCCGGCATGACTTTGTATGTTGAAACCGTTCTTCATGCATAAACGCGGCAACGCCGAACCCCTCCTGTCCACGGTTCTCAAGCTTCGGCACCATGTGCTTGAGCTGATCGTAAACCGTCCTTTGTGAGCGGCTTGAAGGCAGCAGAAATGCGCCTGCAACACCGGACATGCTATGTCTCCTTGATCGACGATTATGGATATCGCCCGTTGCGCGTTGTTGTTTTCCACCCTGTTCGGTTGCAGACATCCAATGTCTGAAACCGACACCGAGCGGAGGTAATCCGTCGGCTCGCGAAGCACATGGTTTCGCGCCTCAGCAAGCAAGGCTCGTACCAAGCCCTCTTTCGCGCGCATGAGGCTTCGCCGAGATTGGCAAACGAAGTGTGTGATTCGAAAAAGGCGCCCTGATCCGGCTGCCGGACTTCCGAGATGGCGGCCACCAAAAGTCAGCTTTGGTGGGCACGGTGCCTGATGGGGGCTATCCCGCGATGCTCCGCCTAGAAGCCGCAGCAAAGAGGGTTACGCGACTGTTGCCGCGGCGGGAATGTCTTTGTCCAATCCTCAAGCGGCCAGTCCCAACCGTACGCTGAAGAACGAAGACGTTCAGTGAACTGGACGCCCCACCGAGGGACCATCGGGCCCTGTTTGCTGTTTGAATTAGTGCGCGCTGCGATCTCCTTGATGTCACGGAGCGAACAGCGCTGTCCGCCGTTGTTGCCGCTTTGAAGGGGTAGACGCTCCGTGACGGCATCGATGCGCAAAGTGAAGGCTATTGAAGCGTCACATAAATGAGGAGGCGTTTATGAACGAAGCTCGCACGATTGGGCTAGACTTCACAGAATGTAGTTTCAGGCACATGGCGCAGACGCGAGCGAGGTCGGCAAGGGGACCGTATCATGTTTTGACTCCCCTATGTTTGTTTTCAGCCGTGTCGTCTTGAAGACGTTCATGTCCGGCCCCTGACATCAGGGCGTAAAATGTTTCCGCGCGCGCTCGCAACGCACATGGTGTTGTTGTCTTGCAGCAAGACTAGCATAACGGTTTTCGGCATGTTGATTGCAGCGACGGTGAAGGACGCATTTCAAGAACAGCGGTCTCTCGCCGTCACGACCCAAGAGTTCAGATGAAAGCTATCTATTCTATCGAGCAACTCCGTCATTCTTCGAACGTTGGCGGCGCTACGCAGCACAATGGATGGCATCGCGCGACCGGCCATATTGCCGACACGGTGGAAATCTCGAAATCATCCAGGATCTCAAGGCCAGCGCGGCAGGTAATCGCAGATCAGGTGGCGACAAGCGGCCGTTCCGACGGCCAGGGGCATCATGTGGATTGCCGAAATGCAGAAGCGCCCGCAGATCAACTTGTTCGCGCAAGAGCCAAGCAAAGCGCCCGGCTAGGATATTTGATGAGCTCAACGCAAGCAATTCGTAAACGCCACGCCTGTATCGGGCAACCAGGCGCGCTGTGGATCTGGAAACGCGGAGCGTTCGCGGCGAGGCGAGACGACATGATTCGCAAGGCTGGAAGATCGCCGTTGCAAACCGCCGCGGATCGGAAGTCCTACGGGCTGTTCCGGCCGTGCACAAATGGCCCGTTGGCTCGATACCGGCACTGAGGCTGTCGTCGGAGTGCTCAGGCTGTTTCATTTCTATAGGAGAGATGGCCACCTTCTACACGTTGCCCTGCGAAGTCATCGCGCGTCCGGGCCCTTCATCAAACGAATCCAGATATCAAGGACGTGCCATGGCATTTAAAATTGCGTCCTATCTCGATCGGATCGGCCTTGCTCAAGTCCCGACAACGCTTGGTGACCTTCTTGCGCTACAGCAGCCTCAAATGCGTGCGATCCCCTATGAGAACTTTGATGTTTTGCTAGGCGATAACCCGATCTGACTGAAAAGTCGATCTGGGCCAAACTGATCGATGCCCGGCGAGGCGGCTATTTTGAACAAGTTGTTTGGCTTGGCGCTCGAAGCACTCGATTTCACGGTCCGGCCCTTCTTTGCAGGGTGCGCATTGGGGGCTCCGTCGGCCTGCGCGATCTGCGCCCATCGCGCGATGAGCTCCGCCGCTCGATCCCCGCGATGTTGCGCGGCACCATCATCGGGAGCCTTTGCTCGCTCATTCCCGGAACGGGACCAACGATCGCGTCCTTTATCTCCTACACGGCTGAGAAAAAGGTTTCGAAAACGCCAGAAAAGTTCGGCACCGGCATGATTGAAGGCGTCGCCTGCCCGGAGGCATCAAACGCATTCGTCCGTGCAGGGTGACTTCATCCCGACTATGAGCCTTGGCATTCCCGGGGACGCAGTCATGGCTCTGATTCTGGGTGCGCTGATGATCCAGGGCATCGTGCCCGGTCCCCAACTGATCAAAGAGCACCCCACATCTTCTGGGGCCTGATCGCGAGCTTCTGGATCGGCAACACCATGCTGGTCCTGCTCAATGTCCCGCTGATCGGGCTCTGGGTGAAGCTCCTGATGATTCCCTACAAATATCTCTATCGAAGTGCGGTGTTCTTCGTCGCGATCGGCGTTTACTCGACCGACAAAGACATGTTCCAGTCGGCAAGACCGTCGTCGTCGGGTTGACCGGCTATCTGCTGCTGTTGCTCGATTTCCACCCGGCCTCCATCCTGCTCGGCTTCGTCCTGGGGCCACGCCTCGAAGAGAACTTCCGCCGTTCGCTGCTGGTCTCGCGCGGTGACGCCATGATTTTCGTCGAGCGGCCGATCAGCGCATTCTTTCTGTTCCTTTGCTTGACGCTTTTGGCGGCACAGGTCTACGTGCGCTTGCGCAAGCCGAAGGCCAGTTGCGGCGCTCGACGTCGCGGAGGAACGGCGTCGCGACCGCGCGATCCGCGGAGTGAGCTTTTAGTCGTTCAAGGGCCGGTCGCTTCGCGGCCCAGTAAAGACGAGAGACGGTCCAGGCAACAAGAGCTCCAAGCCAAGAAGTATTTCGACGAACGCGCTACCCGCGAGATGGCGCAGAATCGGCACGCCAGCAAACGCACGGTGCAGGGTAGCCTCGCCCACCCTGGGCGGATACTGGCCATGCGTGCGCGTTCGGCTGGCTTTCTGGCGGAGCGACGATCTGCGGGCTTGTCGGTGACGCCGCCGTACGATCTAGTCGGGTGTCACGCCATGGGGCTCGCTGGGATCGAATTGTCGGATTGCCCCGTAGACGAGGCCAGTGCTCTTTCCTCCGGGCGACGGCTTCAAACGTGCCATGGCCGGTGTCGACGTCGCCCGAACGCTCGTCGCAGCCCTGTGCTGTGGAATGATGGAGGCCTTGCTCGATCGCGCGCTGGCGGCCACGAACGACCGACGACATGGGTCACCGCCTTTGGTTCGAAAACCATCGATTTTCAGGGCTGCAATGGCTGCTGGCGGACGTCGCGACGGATCTTCACGCCGCGCGGCTGTTGTTCTCTGCTGTGGCATCCAAGCTCGATCGCGGTGAACGCTCTAGCGTTCACGCCGCCCACGCAAAAAGTTCGCCACGAGAGCCGCAATGAACGGCATCATACAGTGTATGCAATCGATTGGTGTGTTTCGGCATGGAATAAGGGCTCTGACTCACTTTTGATGCAGTTTTGGGAACGTCTGGCGCTTTGATTGCGAGGAGAATCAGCGCCATGCAGCAGGCACTCCAGCGCTCCAGTCTGGTGCCGAGTGGGTTTGTTGTAGAGAGTGCGTACTTTGAAGGTGATAAGGCCGTTATTGCGGTTCGGGCGTCGGGAAGCGTTGGTCTGTGCCCATCTTGCGGAACGGTTTCCCGGCGCGTCCACAGCCGGTACCGGCGCCGTGTAACCGATCTTCCCCTTTCGGGACGGATCGTACAGCTTCTGGTCATTGCTCGTCGCTTCCGTTGCGACGCCGTCCTATGCGGGCGCCAAATCTTCACCGAGCGCTTCGCCGAAGGGGTACTGGCACCATCGGCGCGACGCACAGCAAGGCTGGATTCTATCGTCCATCACCTCGGCCTGGCGCTCGGCGGTCGACCGGCAGCAGGCTTCGCAAAACGGCTGATGCTGCCGGTGAGCAAGGACACGCTCCTTCGCGTAGTTCGGCGCCGTAGCCGTCCGCCGGCTGATCGGCTCAGGATTATCGGCATTGATGATTGGGCCTGGCGGCGCAATCATCGATACGCCAGCATCGTCTGCAACTTAGAGCGGCGCCGGGTAGTCACCCTGCTCCCGGATCGGGAGCCGGCAACTGCCCAAGCCTGGCTCGCTGCTCATCCCACGATCGCGATCGTTGCCCGTGACCGCGGCGGAGGATATGGCGAAGCGACAGCAAAAGCCTTGCCGCACGCGGTACAGGTCGCAGATCGCTGGCATCTGATGGAGAACGCCAGTCGCGCCTTCCTCGATGCCGTTCGCAAATCGATGCGCCAGATACGCACAGTGATCGGTGCGACGACGATTGATCCCAAGCTGCTAACAGCCGCAGAGCGGATCCAGTATGAGGGTTATCTGCACCGCGAGGAGACCAATGCGGCTATCCTGGCTCTGTCGAAGAACGGCATACCCATCAAGCAGATCGTGCGCCAGACTGGTCACAGCAGGAAGCTGGTACGACAGGTGATCCGGGGCGAAAGAAACGATGTCTTCCGGACCCGGCAAAGTTCGTTGGACTTGCATTTGCCATGGCTCGACGATCAGTGGGCATCCGGCTGCCGCAACGGAGCTGAACTTTGGCGCCGGTTAACGGGGCGCGGCTTCCGAGGCTCGCTCCGCGTCATCAGCGAGTGGGCGACCCGCAGGCGACGGGCCGAAAAAGCCGACGCACAAAATCTTGCGCGGATCCCGTCAGCCAGAACAATTGCGCGCCTCATGACAATCGGGCGGGATTTGCTTACGAAAGCGGAGTCCGTCACGGTCGCGGCAATCGAAGCTGGCGTACCAACGCTGGTCGAGGCACGCGAGATCATCGCGGAGTTCCACAGGATGATCCGGCGCAAGGCCGAAGCAGGGCTCACGCTGTGGATCGAACGCGCCCGTGCCAGTCTTGTTGCCTCGTTCGCCAGCGGCGTCGCAAAGGATGAAGCGGCGGTTCGGGCGGCAATCACTTCGCCTTGGTCCAACGGGCAGACTGAAGGTCAGATCACCCGCCTCAAGCTCGTGAGACGACAGATGTACGGTCGCGGAAAAATCGATCTGCTTCAGGCCAGATTAATCGGGGCAGAATAATCGGAGCTGCACCAAAATTGCGTCAGAGCCCCTTTTGGATGCCGATAGGGGGTCCCAGTCGAACGCCGATTGACAGATTGGCGCGAGAGCACTTTTGACCCAGATGCCGATAGCGGGTCATATATGACCGCGGCAAAGACGGCCCAATATCTGGACGGAACGATCGAAATTCAGTATGTCGTGATCTCTCGCTCACTGAAGAGTCGAGTGAGGGACCAGGGGCGGACGATGTCAGAAATAGAGAACGAGAGGTTGAGGAATGATCCGCGCTCGCTTTTTCGCTCCAATCTCGATGAACTTGAACAACGGATAAAGACGGCTTGCGTGCGGGCGGGCCGTCGCCGCTCGGAAGTTCGTCTGTTGCCCGTTAGCAAGACGGTGCCAACCGCCGTCATCCGTATCGCGTCCGAACTCGGCCTCTCTAACTTCGGGGAAAACAAGGTTCAGGAAGCCGAGGGCAAGGCTCGAGATCTCGCCGATCTGTCGCTGAACTGGAGTATCATCGGCCACCTCCAGACAAACAAAGTGAATTCGATGATCAAATTCGCGAGCGAGTTTCACGCGCTGGACAGCATACGATTGGCCGATGCGCTCCAGGCCCGGCTCGGCGCCGAAGGTAGACGTCTCGACGTATTCGTCCAGGTCAACACCTCTGGTGAGGTGAGCAAATACGGTCTCTCGCCAAACGAAGTGGGCGACTTTGTGCGTCGGCTTCCCGACTATCCGGCCCTGATTCCTCGCGGCTTTATGACTCTCGCAATCTTCAGTCGCGACGCCGACAAGGTTCGCGGGTGTTTCAAGTTGCTGCGGCAGTTGCGAGACGCGCTACGCGACAGGATATCGCCGCGACTTGACCTGCTCTCTATGGGTATGACAAGCGACTTCGAGATGGCAATCGAAGAGGGGGCTGACGTCATTAGAGTTGGCCAGGCCATTTTTGGGCCGCGACCGACGAAGGACGGACACTACTGGCCCGGGCTCCTTAGAGGGAACGAAGGATCGTCTTAATGCATAGTGCTTTGCGCGGCGCTAAAACGCGAGCGCGACCTCCCTTGAAGCGGTCCGCCGCTCCATGAGCAGAATCCGAGCCACAATGGGTGCGACGACTATCAATCCGGAGATGGCAGCCCGGTAAGGGGAAGCCCGCTTGCGGGGCTTCAGCGCAGCCGCAAGCTGAGTCCCACAGGGGCGACGCCAATTCTCGCTCTTTGAGCGGCTGGAAAATAGCTCAGAAATGTCCTGAAATTCGGTGAACGCGCCGCATTCGTTTGCTCGCTGGCATGAAATTTTTGAATCGTTCGTCCTGATCGATTCAGTAGTTTATTTGGACGGCCGTTTCGGTAGCATGCGATTCTGGCACATGTCCGAACTCACGGTGCAATACCTCGTGCTTGAACCTTGCGATCCGGCCCGGAACATGGCCCGTTTCTATGTGCTCCCGATCGAGCCACCCCTGTTTGGCGACACTGCATTGTTGCGGGAATGGGGTCGTCTCGGCCAGCGGCCGCCGGCGCCTCGATGTGTTCGTTGGGCCCGGGTGCAGGGCCGCCGAGGCGCTCGAGGCTTGGCTCGTGCGTAAAGCCCGTCGTGGCGACTTCCGGCGAAGCCCCACAGCTGCAGTGAGCGGTTCCGTCCACCGCAACACCAAAGTCGCCAGCAAAGCTGCAGCTTATGCGAATCAAGTCATACGCGGACGCTCGAGCCTGCGTTTCAAGCTACCGATAGACAATTTGCTTCTCAGAGGATTTTGAGCGGTAACACCGTCGTTTGCGTGCAGTACAGCCACGGACATTTCCGCCGACCTTCACGTCGATGCCGGCGTCCTTGGCGGTCTTCTCGACCGGTGCGGTGCCGCCGGGCGAGACCTTCTTCACGCCGGACGAGGCATTGAACTCGTTCTGGCCACTCCCATATCTGGGAGGTGTGGCGTCTCCAATCGTTGTTCATTCCCGAATAACACATGGTGATCCCAGGCGGCGCTCTTCAAAGGCAGACGCGTCCGCGGATCACGCGGGTGAACTCGCTCCAGCACTTGAGCATGTTGTCCATCGCCTTAGCCTCCATCACCTTCGCCGCTGGCGCCAACGTCTTCTCGATGATCCGCGCCTTATCATCTTGCCACCAGCGCCGCCGCCACTCCAACCCTTCCAACAGCTCGACCCGGCCGCCTGACGAGCTCAATGCGAGACCTAAGGTCAGCAGCTTCACGGTATAGGTTGCAAACAGGCTTGCCTTCTTCGGCCGCTATTGATCAACGCTCTGCCCTCTTGCCTAACCACCCGAATGCTTCCTCATTGAGAAATGGCAAGGCTTTCTCATCAGAGTAGGTAGGTGCTCGCTTCAGGTTGTTGCCGCATGCTTTCACCATCTCGCCAGACACCATTCATAACGATAGGACGCGTGCAGCAATGAAAGACTTTGCTCAATTCCTCGCACGTCTCGCGCTGCCGTCAAGTGTATGAGGACGCTGCCGCCCAAACGGTATTAATGTTTCGATCGGATGATACGACTTCAACGAGTACGTCTCGATTCTGTCAGCATCTTCACCAATCAGGGCTTCATCATTCGCCTAGTCGGTGTGCTCATGCTGAGCGATGGATGGGCCGTCCAGCGGGCACGCAACATACCTGGAAACCGTCGCCCCGTTCAGCGAGGATCCGACGATCAGCCTCCCTGCTATCGCCAGGCAACCGGCCGGCTCTTTCCGATGAATCGCGGTCCGCCAGTTACATTACGGGGTGCGATACCAATTTGCAGTCAATCAGCTGTGCTACCCTCCACTCCTTGGCGGCAGTGGCAATCATCTTCCGCGAGATCACGCTCATCTCGATTTCTTCAATTCGGCAACGCGTCCTGATGCATGAAGATCAGGCGCGCCGGATGCTGCTTTGCCGCGAACAGCTGATCATTAGTGATGAGCCCGGTCTCGACGAGGGTGTCCAGAACCAGGTTTGCACGCGCACGCGCAATTCGGAAGAGCAACATGCGAAGGTAGATCTAGTGGCGCATTTATCAGGCCGGCAAGCAGGGCTGATCCGCCAAGTTCGATATCCTGAACCTGCTTGTGGAAATAACTCTGCGCAGCTTCATTGACGCCGAAGATGCCGCGTCCGATCTGCACAGGGTTTAGGTAGACCTTCAGGATTTCATCCCTTGCTGAGCCGCCATTCGAGCCAAATTGCGACAAGCGCCTCCTGAATCCTGACCTCCAAATTGCGTTCATCTGAGGGGAATAGAATCTTCAACCTGCTGGGTAATGGACGAGCGCACCGCCTTCGTGCCCGGGCCGGCATGCAATGAGAGCGCGATCGCGGTAAGGTCAATGCCGAAATGGCTATAGAAGCGGCGATCCCCCAGTTGCCAGCGTCGCCTTGACTAGGACGTCCGGGCTCCTTCACTGAAATCCTGTACGTCGCGCAAGCGCTGGTCAGACCCGTGCGGCATTCCGGCAGGCAGAGTGTGGGATCGGCGCACTCGCTGCATTCCTGATCACCTGCTTTTCTGAAAAAGCGGGGTTTGCCACGATCATTGATAGTATGAGGCTGATGAGCCCGAATGTTAAGGCCTCCGAGAGCGGATCGACGATCGTACAGCGCAAAGATCGGCGAACAAGCCTCGCACCGCGCATAAGCTTCGTTAGCATGCAGGCAATCGAATAGACACGCCTGGGTACAGCCATCATACGATCTTGGATTGGGGTTCTTCTTCGCGGTATAGTCTGACTCGCTTGCGTTCAAATCATTTGAACTTAGCGCGTCGAAACGCGTGCCGCTTACGGACGTCGCTCCGTTCGGACGTCCCCGCCGAAGAAACGCATCTGTCGTAGTTCTGGAGCCGCGACACGCCGCAGCACAACGTAAGAACTCGCGCATCAGCGCACCTTGCCGAGGGGGCCGGCAGCGAATTCTGCAGATGAGAAGAGATCCCAGGCGCGTGAATTGTTTAGCCCTCGCGGGCTATTGTCGAGCGCTTCTGCTCCGCAAGATGTGGTTCTGGTTGCCAGCAGGCGGGTTGCTCGAGCGAGTTGCGCGACGGCGCGTGACTGCTGCAGCTCTCTGCGGAGCGGGCCGTAGCCATATGCAGCCGCGCGCGCTCTCGTCGGCTGCGAAAACGCCGAGTGCGGACGCCGTAGCTGGCCCCACCGGCGGCGACAATCGAAAGGACAATAAGAGCTGCCACCATCATCTCAAGCGCGCCTCGCAGATCCTCAATGTGCCGCGCCGGCACCTTGAGCCCGGAATGTGTCTCGGTTCGAAGAATCGAACCGCTAGTTGGTACAACTTGACGCTAGGTACGAGTCAAGTCTGCTAAGGGCCAGCTCTCGATTCAGTCAGGTGTCGGTTCTTGTTAGTTGTGATCATTCAGCGTAGTGGCGCTGCGAAATTCTCTTGCACCACGAACTTGCATGACGGCGGCGTAACGATCGCAACCGTGACTTAAATGGCGCAAATCATGCTGCGCGCTTCGCTATAAGCAGTGCAGCAACTAGGCCTTCATTGGGAAGCTGCAAAAACAAACGCCAACGCGCGAGTTCATAGAAGTGCAATTGTCAACCCACATCAAGATCGTCCCGATTTAGCCGATTTGGCGAGGAGCCCACATGCAGCGTCTTTTGTCCGACAAGAAATCCGCCTGGTGGCCGAGGCATCCGACCAGTCCGGCTTAATCCGCCTGCAGCGCGCAGCCGGCGCGTCTGGCCCGCCCTTTGCTGTAGTGATGGACCCACTGTAGAGCTGAATGAAGCTGACCACCGATTTTCGGGGAGCTCGGTCCGGCGCGGTCTCACTGTGCGGTCGACAGCGCTTTCGATCTGGGAAGAGAGCTGCTCCAAGGTTGGGATACGATACAGAGTTCTCGAGTTGTCGCGCCTGAGACGAGTTGCAGATTATAGTAGTGGGCATTCGCCGCGCATTTAAGCGCCGCGATCCCAGATAGGAGAGGTATGGATCGCATCGCTTGGGATAAACTCTTGCCAGAGCCCAACACGCAATTGTCTCATCTCGGTCGCGCGCCCGCTAAACACGCCGGGATGGTCAATGTTCCTGTCTATCGAGGTTCCACGATCGTTTCGGAAACCCTCGAAGAGTGGGATAGGCGCAAGCAGAATCCAGTGACGAACTACGGACGATTCGGCTCACCGTTGTCTCGTGCTCTCGAGGCTGCCATTTGTGAACTGGAGGGCGGGTATCGTTCGATCTTGTTCCCTTCGGGGCTCTCTGCGTGCTCCCACGCACTTCTCGGGATCCTGAAGGTCGGGGATCATGTTTTGATCTGCGATAACGTCTATGAACCGGTGAGGATGTTCGCGAACCAGGTTCTAACTCGATTTGAGGTCAAGGTGGAGTACTTCCATCCCACTCAGCCTTCGGATCTACTCGCGAAGATTGGGAGAAAAACGCGAGCTGTGTACCTGGAATCCCCGGGGTCCATGACGTTTGAGGTACAGGATCTGCCCGCGCTGTGCGCGATCGCACATCAATCGGGTGCGCTCGTGCTCATGGACAATACTTGGGCGACGCCGCTCTATTTCAAACCCTTTCTCCATGGCGTCGACATCTCGATCCATGCCGCGACCAAGTATATCGTTGGTCATTCCGACGCCCTTCTGGGCATTGCTACCGCTAACAGGGAAGCGTGGCCGCTCCTGCAGCAAAGCGCTCATCATTTCGGGGAGATTGCTGGGCCAGATGACATCTATTTAGCTCTTCGTGGACTACGCACACTAGCCGTTCGCATGAGGCAGCATTACGAAAATGGCCTCAAGCTGGCTCAAAGCCTGGAAGACCACCCGGCAGTGGGGCGGGTTCTACACCCTGCGCTCCAAAACCATCCTGGCTACAATATTTGGAAGCGGGATTTCTTGGGTGCAAGTGGCCTATTCGGCGTCGTTCTGAAGCCTATCTCCAAGGCCCAGCTTTCGGTCTTCTTCCAGAAACTGCGCCTTTTTGGAATCGGATTGTCGTGGGGTGGGTACGAAAGCCTTGTGCTGCCTGTCGATGGTCCCCAACGAACGGAAGCAACGGTTTCATTTGATGGACCATTGATTCGTATTCACGCCGGCCTCGAGGGGCCGAGTGATCTCATTGCGGACATGCATCAGGCGCTGCAAGCCGCCTGCGAACACTGCGTGAGCGACGCTGCTTACCAGGATGAGAGCAGAGACGGGTGATTTCAAGGGCAGTATTGATGGTGCGGAGGAGACCGATAAAAGCGACGCTTGGGGGCGCTATGCTTACCGCATAACGTGCCACTATCGTCGCGAGATCACGCCCGAACTCGTCTCCGCCCGAAACGCGGCAACTGGAATCCGAGCAGAGGTCAGTAGTGCAGCGAGTTCTTGGGCAATGTCGGCCGAGCGGACCGATGATCTACCATTCGTAAAGCGGATTTATGGCCGTGCATCTCCGAGATGGAGCACCAGACCCGTGCAGGAAGACCATGCGCACGGCTTCTGTCTGTCAATCTGCGTGAGCAGAACGCCCATGATGTGCTGTCAGTTGAATGTCATTTAAGCCGCAGGTGCCATTGCCGTATTCGGATGATTCGCTCGCCCAAACATGTCCGGGTGCTTTTGAACACGAGCGCTTGGCAATACGCGATCGCGCAACCGGGGATCTCCAGGGTTGCGTTCGGTACGGCGCGACCGCCATGGCAGACCGGTATCGCAGGGGATGCATGCCATTTCTGCGTCTAATTGCCTCTGCGCCCTATGACGCGGGCGCTCGGCCTAGCTAGCTCGGCTGGCCCCCGGGGCAGAGGCGGGAGGCTGACCAACGCGTAAACGATGGTTCGCGTACTTGCCGATGCAACATATATTCTTCAGCTAGCGCGAACAAGGTTGTCTCTCTTACGACGAATGTCCGAATTCTAACAGTGAACGTCGCGTCCCCAGTTCTCCAGCACTCGTGCTTTTGCGGCACTGCTCCTGGCGCCTCAGCTGGTACGACATTTGCTGGACGCTTCAGGTCCGCCTCCTCCCGAAGAAGCGCATGCACAATGTTCTTTATCGAGCAACTATCCGATCTCAGCCAAGTCGATTGCAGCTCATGACGAGAAGTATGATTGTCGCGTTCGGTCGAGCACTTCGCAGAGAGGAGGCTGAAGTGGCGCAGGGCCCCTGCCCAAATCGATCCACTCAAAAGACGCAGCACCGGTTGCCTAAGTCGGTGGCGGAGGCACCAAATGGACCTATTTTGCTTCATCGAATGCGCAAAACAGAGTCGATCTCCCGAGGTGTTGTTCAATCTGCTTGTGAGCTGTTCGAGCGAACAGAGCTTCAGTCAAGTCGCTTACGGGGCGCTGACGGACGCGGAGCCGACCCGCCGGCCAGAGTATCTGCCAGCCGCCGTAACAGTGAACTTTCCTTCCGCGTGGTGCGAGCGCTATGCTGAACGCCGATACAATGCCATCGATCCCGTGGTTCGGCGTACGACGATGCAGTCGGCTCCGTTTCTATGGGATCAACTCGCTCACAAATATCAATTGCAACCGGCGAAATGCGTGTGTTGAACGAGGCCAAAGAGGCCGGTCTGAAGCACGGCGTAACCGTACCACTGTTCGGACCATTTGGACAACTATCTGTCGCATCCTTTGCATCCAGGTTCGACGATGTCGACCCTGAGTATCGCCTCAGTCGTCTCAACGCATTGGCTTGGCAGTTTCATCATGCATTTGCAGAAATTCGCGCCGTCATCGGAGGGTAGATGCCATATGCAAGTGGCCCTATCCGAACGAGAAAAGGATTGCCTCCGCTGGGTGGAAGAGGGGAAATCATCCTGGGAAATCGGAGTCATCCTGAGAGTCAGCGAGAATACCGTGAACTTTCACCTGAAGAACGCGATGCGAAAGCTAGAGACGAACAGCCGTACCCATTGCGTTGCCAAGGCGATTCGCCTCGGTCTTATCTGACGTTTCGGCGCCGCTGCCCCGTATCGACCTATGCCGGAGTCACGAGCGAGCGATCTGACCAGCGTGACAATATGACAATAGCAGCGAGGACGTTCAGCCCAAGGTGCAGAAGATGCTGTTGCCGCGAATAGCTGACAAGCCTGTCATCTCGATCGTCTTCGGGAGCCTCGATGCGCATCCCGCCGAGGGTTGGTCGTGTCTTCGATGCGTGAGAGGTTCGCACGATTGGCTAAATCCGACGTGGACTGGCCATGACGGGAGACCATTCGCCGCATCGATGACGCGCGTGCGACAGTGATCTTCGCAAGCTGGTTGGTTGTGGATGCCGCCACTCGTCCAATATGGGAGCAGTTTTTGGGCTTGAATTGCGACAACCTAGTCGCCTGGGACCTGCCCTCGCAAAAAACAAGCCCCGGCCATGGGCCGGGGCTTTCGATCCGCCGTTCGTACTGCGGATCAATATTTCAGAAGAAACGGGCCGCCGAACTTATAGTTGAGCCGTGCAGTCAGAAGATCGAAATCCTGGCGGATGCGATCGGTTCCGCCTGCGGGCGCGGGGAAGTGCACCGCTCCGGGCTGCATGAATAGGTGGTCGTACTCGAGGCTGACCGACCAGTTCGGCGCGAAACCGTACTCAATCCCAGCTCCCAATGCACCACCCCAAAAAATGTGGTCGCTCTTCCCAAGCTGCGCGCCCGTGAGGGTCGGGCTAATCTGATAGGTATTGCTCGTCACTGCGGCACCAGCTTTGGCGTAAAATAATACGTTGTCCACGGCATAACCGATCTGCCCCGTTAGCACGCCAAACGCATCAATCTTGGTCTTGTTGATATCCGCAAACGCGACGCTGTCATTCGAGCCAGTCAAATCAGCCCAGTTCCCCTGGCCTTCAACACCAAGCACGATCTGGCCCATCTGCCTTCGATAGCCGATCTGGCCACCCACAGTAGCGCCGGTCGCATCATGGCAGCCCTCAGGCGTGCCGCCATTGAAGTCCCAGCAATTCGAGCTTGAGCCCAAGCCGCCGTTCATACCGACGTAGTAGCCGCTCCAGTCGTAGATCGTAGCCGCAACAGGCTGCGGAGCTTTGCTATAGAGAGGCTGGACGGGCTGCGCAGCCAGATCCGCGCCGAATGCGGGCGCCACCGCGCCAAGCGCCACAATGCTTACAGTCGCAAGCAACAAGTTCTTCATTTCTACTCTCATGTCTTGAGTGCCCCGAGCCTCGCGCGTCTTAACAACATCCGCGCGAATAGCTGTAGCTGCATCGCAACATTTGGGCCGAAAGGAATGCTTGAACCGAACCCTGCGTCAGGTTGCGGCGTTGCGGATCATCTTCAACTGCCTCGCTATGCTCCTTCGCGTGCGAACGTAGATTGCGTAGGCGTGGGCGAAAAGCGGGTTTCTGATCTCAGCGGATGAAGCGCACCGCAAGCCACATGACGCCCAGCCACACCGCAACCGAAAAGAGCAAAGCGCTTTGCAACGCCCTTGCTCTGATCCTGTGACGCCATCGAAGGAGCTGCGATGAGCAACCGGTGAAGCGCCGACCCCGTACAACAGCTGTCACTTCATCGTAATCTGCGAACCGGAAGTGAGAGCGATGCTTGCGAATATACGCCAGCCGCTCAGTGGGTGAGAGGCACTGTGCCCACACCTCCCCTGCCTCATCATCAAAACACGCGCTATTCTCAAGGACCTCGGCTAGGCGCTCGTCAGGTTTCATGATGCATCCGCTGTACTGACTATCGCGGATCGAGTTCTAGGAGGGAAGCCTCACCTTCGAAACCTCTCAGTTTAGGTAGGCGAGTTCAGGGGAATCGAACTCGGCCAGGAAGCATTTGTCACGGTCAATGCGGTGCTGATCCTACGCGAGATGAAAGTCGAAGTCGTTCGATAACTCTGGATCTCTCTTCTCGCCCAGTGCAGATAGCCACGGGCATCGAAGCGGCGTAGATGCCGCGGGAGAGTGAAAGGTGCTCCTTGTCGATGCTGTCGCAATCGTGCTCGCCGTCGCATTCAGTTCAAGCGCTAACTCGCGTGCCAGACATGTCTTCTCCGCGGTGTGCACCAGCGCTGATTGGAATTCGTTCCGGCAATGGCTTCCGCGCATGCTCAGATCACACAAATGTACCTTGCAAGGTCCAGGGCCGGTTGCGAATGCACCGCCGCCGACCCGATCATCCGTGAACGGCCGACCCGCAGTCTTCACCGTCAATGTCTCGGGTCACATCGGCCATCAGTCACACGCTACACCGCGCTCTTGGGAGTACGTCATGCCAAGCTGATGATTGCTTGTGGGTGCAAGTCCCATCCGGCCAAAGCCGCAGCAGGCAAGCCGGGACCGAGTCTTGCGGGCGTCGCGGCAACGCGGGGTTCGAAGTGTAGACAGGAGCCATGCGGGGTGCGGGAATGAGCCTCGAAAGGTGGATGTTCGCGGAGGCCGAGTGTGTTCCCTAGACACGAAGGCAGCATGAGCATTGTCGTTATGCAAGACGATGCCGCTCCGACGGGGTCGATGGCCGCATCACGCATGGAAGGCAATCATCGGAACATGAGAGGCCCGACCGGGTCCATTGGATTGGTCTCCAGTGGGGGACAGCGGCAAGGCACTGCCAGAGCCACGGTCCGAGCTGAGGTCGGGAGTCGGACTGGTCCATAGTGTGCGCTGGGCAGCGCATGAGTCAGGAGGGTTCAAGTCCCTCCGGCGCTCGAATGAGGAGCGCCGTATCCAAAGGCGGGGGTAATGCCTCGTCGGCCAGCGGGTTTACTCGCTGGAGGACAGGGTGTCCGGAGCGATCCGGAATCCGAAGGGTTTGAGGAGAAGTATCGGGCTGCAATCAATGGGGGCTACCCCGACGATGAACAGGTCGGCCAAAGATGGGGCAAGGTCGAGCCCGCACTATGGGGGCGAAGGCGTTACTCATTCACCCATCGAACCAAGGTGTTTGCTGACGGCACGATACGGAAGACTGATGCGTGACCCCAGGAGACCTGTCGGTGTCCAAGGTTTTAAACCAGGTAAGCGACCCTATAAGCGAACGCGAAATGGGAAGCGATGCACCGCCAGGAGTCGGAGAACGTAATAGTACCTGAAGCGCGAGACGAATAACTCGCGTGACCGGAAACGGCGGATCGAGAGTGGTCCGGGGAAGGACGTTCGTGAACGGATCGAGCCAGGATACGTCGAGATGGATGAGAAAGGAGCGTGAAGATGGAAAGTTCCCTTTGTGAAAAACCCGAACGTCACGCTTCCAGGAGACTGTCCGATCATCTGGTGCTCGAAGGTCAGAAGCAGAAGGTCCACTCTCTGGTGGACAAAGTCTACTCACGCAAGAACTTGAAGCTTGCGTGGGAGCGCGTTCGCGCCAATCAGGGTGCAGGCGGCACAGATGGGGTGACGATCGGAGAATTTGAGGCCGACCTGGATGCGAATCTGGAGCGGCTCCATCGCGAGCTCCGAGAGAAGACCTATCGGCCGCAAGCCGTGCGACGATTGGAGATCCCGAAAAGAGGGGCTCCGGGCAAGACACGACCTCTCGGCATACCTTCGGTCTACGACCGGGTCTGCCAGCAGGCGCTGGTCAATCGCCTGGAGCCGATCTTTGAGAAGGTCTTTGATCCGAGCAGCTTTGGGTATCGCAAGGGTCGCAAGACCGCCGATGCCCTGGCCAAAATCTGGCGCGAAGTGGAGGCTGGAAACGAGTGGATCGTGGATGCGGACCTGAAAGACTACTTTGGGTCCGTGGATCACGAGAAACTCATGGCTCTCCTCGGAAAGCAAATCGCCGACAGCGGCGTGTTGACGCTCATTCAACAGATGCTGAAGGCGGGCTACGAGGCAAAGGGTCAGCGGTTCGAGACTCCACGGGGGACCCCGCAAGGGGGAGTCATCTCACCTTTGTTGAGCAATATCCTGCTGACTCCCTTTGACAAGGAGATGAGGCAGAAAGGGTACCGGCTCACACGCTGGGCGGATGACTGGGTTGTGACCTGTCGGACTCGAGCGGAGGCGGAACACGCCTTGGCGCGAGCAGGAAGGATTCTCGAAACGCTTGGTGTGACGCTCAACCGGGAGAAAACCCGGATCGTTCACATCGCGCATGGCTTCGAGTTCCTAGGATTTAAAATCCAGCGTGGGAAAGCTCGATATAAGCTGACCCGCGACCGGATCAAATCCAAACTGAACCGGCAGAACCTCTATGCCATTCCCACACAGAAGTCGGTGGACCGATTCAAGGATCAGATCAGGGCCTTGACCAGGAGGCGTATACCTCTGCGTCTGGGCGAATTGATCAAGACGATCAACCCGATCATCCGAGGATGGGGAAACTACTACTGTCGCTCCCATGTCAGAAAGCGCTTCCATCAGCTGGATGGGTGGATCATCCGAAGGCTCTGGTCGCACCGCGCCAAGCGGTGGCGAAACGCAGCCTGGAAGGAATATCCGACCAGACGGCTGCGCACAGAGTTCAAGCTGGTAGGGCTGGTCTCACTGATACCTTCGCTTCAGGCCGCGAGAGCCCGTTCATGAAAGCTGGATGCGGGAAAACTGCACGTCCAATTTGTGCGGCGGACGGAGGCCAGCGCAAGAGCAATCGAGCGCGCCTCCTCCGACCCGACACCTGTGAAGTCGTCGAAGGAAACGAGACGTATGGAGGGAAGGGGTCAGCCCGAGGGGAGCCCGCGCGAGAAGGCCAGGGTCCGGACACAGAGCCGGGTTGCCTTGCCGCCGAACCTCGAGCGGGTGAACGCGGCGGCCAAGCAGGCTGCCCAAACCCGGTTCACGGCCTTGCTGCACCACATCGACGAGGACGCTCTGCTTCGGGCGTTTCGACGACAAAAGCGGCAGGCCAGCGCGGGGGTCGACGGGGCAACGGTGACGAAGTACGAAGAGGGGCTCACGGATAACATCCGCGACCTCTGCGGACGGGTCCACACTGGTCGCTACCGGCCACAGCCGGTGCGGCGAGTCTACATCCCCAAAGCCGATGGCGGTAAGCGACCTCTCGGTGTGCCGGCGCTAGAGGACAAGATCGTCCAAAGCGCGGTGGCCGAGGTGTTGAGCGCCGTCTACGAGGCCGACTTCCTCGGATTCTCCTACGGCTTCCGGCCGGGGCGGAATCCTCATATGGCGCTTGATGCCCTGCATACGGCGATCATGAGCCAGCGTGTCAACTGGGTGCTCGATGCCGACATACGCAGCTTCTTCGACTCGGTCGACCACGAGTGGTTGTTGCGGATGGTGGCGCACAGGATCGCCGATCCTCGTATCTTGCGGCTCATAGAGCTGTGGCTGCGGGCCGGCGTTCTTGAGAGCGGCGAGAAGCAAGAAACGGACAGGGGTACCCCGCAAGGGGCGGGCATCAGCCCGCTTCTCGCCAACGTCTTCCTGCACTACGTCCTCGATCTCTGGGCCCACCAATGGCGCCGTCGCCATGCACGCGGTCGCGTTGTGACCGTGCGCTATGCCGACGACTTCGTCATGGGCTTCGAGAGCAAGGCGGATGCGCAGGAGATGCTCTTGGCCCTCAAGGTGCGGCTGGCCAGCTTTGGCCTGATGCTTCATGAGGGTAAGACGCGGCTCATCGAGTTCGGCCGGTTCGCGGCCCTCTCGCGTCAGCGGCGCGGCGAGCGGCGACCCGAGACCTTCGCCTTCCTCGGCTTCACCCACTACTGCGGGCGGACCCGGGACGGCCGGTTTATCGTGAAGCACAAGACGGAAGGGAAACGCCTGACGCGCAAGCTGACGGCGTTGCGCCAGGACGCCTGGCGGCTCATGCACGAGTCACTGGCCACGCAGCACGAGTGGTTCGCCGCTGTTCTGCGTGGACACTACGGCTACTACGGCAGGCCGCACAATTATCCAGCGCTCAACGGCTTCTACCGCGAAGTGCGTCGGACGTGGATGCGCTGTCTGAGACGGCGCAGCCAGAAAAGTCGGCGCATGGGCTGGTCGGAGTTCGAGACCCTGACGGCACGCTTCCGTCTGCCCGTTCCACGCATCACTCGCACATGGGCGCAGGCGCGGATATGACGCGGGTTACCCTCGGGAAGAGCCGGGTGCGGGAAATCCGCCTGCCCGGATCTGTGAGGGCGAAAGCCAAATGGCTGAGCTACTCGACCTGACTCCACGCGAGCACGCGCGTGCCCTCCACGCCGCCTTGCGGTTCTGTGCTCGACGAACTGACGGCGGTCGGCGTTCGCCCTCCTGTGGCAGATCGGCCATTTCCTTGCTTGAGCAAGGCCGAATGCAGCATTAGGAACCACGGCGTGCGGGAACTCGGTGCCGCGGCGGAGCAGAACTGCCGGAATGAAAGTAAGCGCCATAGAGCCGGGCGTGCTCACGTCGCTTGCGGGAACGCCAGCTGCGCATAGCGTATCCTAATCCAAAGCCGCGAAAAAAGTTCATAGTGAGAAAAAGAAGAAGTGTCGTCATCTCGATGTCTAATCCGGAGGATTGCTTTGATGTGTTACGTCACACTCCCGCCATGGGTGGTTGACTAGTTGGTCGGCGCGAGGCGGCGGATGCCTGGTTCCTACGACGTGACGCTACGTACGATTCAAATCCCTTCGGGTACTGTCGCGCGACAATCTAGATGGGACGCACTTCCTTCCTGATTGCCGCGCCGCAAGCTACTCCCTGCCACTTGAGGTGGCCTGCAGCAGCAGTGTGCGTGGAGCCAGACATAGTATGCAGATCCGCGGAGTGGCCCACGCCGTGATTGTTTCAGGAAAACGACATTCGTGATGGCTGGGTGGTTTGGTCAGAGTGCTGCGCTTCTCTGGGCGGCATTGCCCCTGACCTTGCCCCACAGGCTTGATCCAGTTTGAAGTTTGCTCTGGCCCAAGACGAGGACCAGAGCATGAAGCGCAATCGTTTTACGGAAGAGCAGATCATCGGGATCTTGAAGGAGCACGAGGCCGGCGTTTCGGTGGCCGATCTGTGCCGCAAGCACGGTGTCAGCGACGCCAGCATCTACAAATGGAAGGCCAAGTTCGGCGGGATGGACGTCTCCGAGGCCAAGCGGCTGAGAATGCTGGAGGACGAGAACACGAAGCTGAAGCGGCTCCTGGCCGACGCCATGCTGGACAATGCGGCGCTAAAGGACCTCTTGGGAAAGAAGTGGTGACGCCCGCTGGGAAACGGAAAGCTGTCGCTCATCTGGTGGATGCCCACGGAATGAGCGAACGGCGGGCGTGTAAAGCCATCGGCTGCTGCCGCATGACCATGACCGGGGGCAACGGAGAAGACTTTCGGTCGCAGCTGAAACGTGGACGAGACTAGCCGTCTCGCGGCGCACTCGAAGTGCCGTTAGGACCTGGACCATTTGCGCGCCGCGGCGGCCGGCAGGCGGTCGCATTGCAGTGCAAGGGTACCGTACTCATCCTCTGAGACCGAGGTCTTGAATACACGGTTCTTGCCTTGACGATGCCTGAGAGTGGTCCTGCCACCTGTCCCGCGGCCTGCCTGCTGACGAGACGAAACTGTTAGCAAGAGCAGGCTGCCTGTATACCAATCGCTGGGCGATCTCGAAAGGACCGCCGGTTTTCAAAACCAGGACGATGTCTTCTTATTACCCGATCGAGTGATCTAACCTACGCCTTATGCAGAATTCCGCCAGGTGTAGGCGGAACCTCGATTTGATTAGAGGAGTAAGAGTTGAACGTCCGATCGAGCAAATCGCCAAGAACGCAGGCGCCATGAGTCGGGTCGGACTTGGCTTCACGTGTCGTTCCCTGAGCTAGAACAAGTTTGGTGATTTGCGTACGATTGGCGATAGTACGGCGAGCTGGCGGTAAAGCTGCGACTGCCTGGTCGAAAATGTTAGCTAAGATGCGGAGGTCTTCTGGATAGAAGAGGTCACCGTATTGTTTCGCCGGCACTGTTCGCCTGCTGGGTCTGCTGGCGCTCGCCTCGCCTATTGCGCCGAGTTCCAGCTTGGCCGCGACTAGTGCGCTTGTGAGTTCGTCGAGCAGCTTGACTGCTCGGAGCGCGAATTTGTCTTGGCAGATCAGTTGAGCAACGGCCTCCAATGTAGAGCAATGCGGTGCTCAAGGTGCTCAATGCGCGACGTGCAAACAATCTCCTTCGGCTTCTCGGTTGTCGGGCTCGGGCACAAAAGCTTGCCATGCGTTCCATTTCCGTCCGGCAAATCGGCTGGACTGTGCGAGAGCCAGTCGCTGTTGCTCAAGGTACAGAGCGCATAGGCTTTCATCGGGAGCAGGAGGAAGATGTTGATCGGGGTGTGGAGCGAGAAGCCGATAA
>NZ_JADPKE010000099.1:0-50331 GCF_023073795.1 Bradyrhizobium sp. 159
GAACGGTCCTTCCTTTGTGGCGCCTCTCGAAGCGACCACGTTAGGCACTTTTGATGCCGGTTCGAAGGGCCGTTCCACACCATCACTTTTGATGCAGTTTGGGGGATGTCTGGCGCTTTGATTGGGGAGAATCAGCGCCATGCAGCAAGCACTCCAGCGCTCCAGTCTGGTGCCGCGTGGGTTTGTTGTAGAGAGTGCGTACTACGAAGGCGATAAGGCCGTTATTGTGGTCCGGGCGTCTGGACGCGTTGGTCTGTGTCCGTCGTGCGGAACGGTTTCCCGACGCGTCCATGGCAAGACTCGAAGGCTACCGGTAGACGCTAACCGCGCCGATGCAAAACCTGGCGTCTCGGCAGAGAGCCAGCGCTACCGAACGTTAGCGACCGACTTCCTCATGCGATGATGCCCCAAGCAACCTACGCATTTTTCGGCAACACAGAACGCACGCGAGCAATGAAGGCATGGAATTCCGTCATGAAATTTCGCAGGAATTCCGCAGTCCCAACGTTTGTGACCTCGCCGTCATCAGTGACTAAACCAGGCGTAAACTGGATGTAGGCCTCTGGCGCGTTCATCTGAGGCGAGTTACAGAAACTGAGCACACTGCGAAGGTTCTGCTGGGCGACGGCTGTGCCAATCGCGCCTGGCGACGTGCCGATTACTGCCGAGGGTTTATGGGCAAATGAGTTGCTGCCACAGGGTCGGCTCGCCCAGTCGATCGCATTCTTCAGTCCCCCGGGTATGGATCGGTTGTATTCTGGTGTGACGAACAACACAGCATCGACGGCTGCGATAGCTGCTTTGAATGCTTTGCCGACAGGCGGATAATTGGCATCATAGTCATAGCTGTATAGCGGCAGATCATTGAAGGAAATTTCCGACATTTCGAGTTCCGAGGGTGCCAAACGAACAAGCGCCTTCGCCAGTTTGCGGTTGATCAATCCCTTCGCGAGGCTACCAATCAGATGGCCGACCTTATGCGTCGTCATGGCGATACTCCTGATTTGGGTACTAGAAGCTTGCCCGAGGCGGGAAAGCGTGGACACGAAACCTGGGTCGTTTCGTCAGGTCGGCCTGTTCAGCCGTTGAGGTTTCGTTTGCCAGCCTTTCAAGATCCATGTGGATGATCCAAGAGGGTTGTTGATTGTACCGAAAACTAATTTCCTTTGTCGTTTTGCAGGACGATACCGAGCACGGGATCTCGCACCGGCTTGGATGCGGTCCGCCCGAGCGAAGTGGGCGAGCTGATCGTATGATTTGATCATGCAAACCCCTTTCCGGTTGATCTTTCGCGCAGGCCTTATCGCGTATTGCAGGGTCGGCGTCGGATTCGTTCACCGGGAAGATGAGATACACGCCCTCAACGAGCTTTCGTCCTAACCAATAGTTGAAGAGCTTTTCGCTATCCCCACCCCTGGACAATGACGTCGCTCTGTCCAAGCGGTTGAACAACCAGGCATCGCAAGTTCTCGCGATAGACCGCTTGCTCTAACGTATCTTCCGTCCTTCCAGCTATAGTTGACGGTGTGGAACGCGGGCGCCTTGCCCTCCGATAGTTTTTCGTAGATGTGCAGCTCGAATTGAGAACCATTGATCGGCTCCGCATTGCTTCGAAGTGGCTGTTCGGACTCGACGCAGCCGGAGAGTAGCGCAGTTATCCCTATCAGACTCGAGAGGTGATTAGTCCGATGCATCGCCCTCAGGCGCGATGCAACTTAGAATAGGGCGGTTCACGATCACGTCGCGCCAACTTGGTCGGCGAATTCCGATGGCCGACATTGTCGTCCGTACGGCGCCAGATGCAGGCCGAGCGCCCCTCTCTATGCTTGGAGCGCTCATGACAGTCGAGACCTAACAGACAATGGAAAGTGTGGCCGATCCGACGCTTGGTTGTTGGTGCGGCGAGCTCCATTCATTCACTGCGCAGGGCAAATGTACCTCGAGCTCTGGTCTGCCGCTTCGCGCGCTGAGATTGTCGGCACGGCACCACATTACGATCTGGCAGTGCTACGCATCAGGAGCGCGCGCACTTTGCCGTCGGCTCTCGCGATCGGCAGCTCCGCTGATCTCAAGGTCGGCCAGTTTGCGTTCGCGATTAGGCAACCCCTTCGGCCTCGATCAGTCCAGCGGCGTTATCACCGCTAAGAGGCGGCTGCCGACCAGCAGCGGGTGCGAGATCGCAAACGTGATCCAGATCGACGCCGCGATCAACCCGGGCAACTCCGGCGGCCCACTGCTCGATTCCGCCGGCCGACTAATCGGGGTAAAGACTGCAATCCTGTCTCCGTCGGGCTCCAATGCAGGCATCGGCTTCGCCATTCCGGCTGACATAGTCAACCGTGTCGTTCCCGAACTGATTCGCAATCACCGTGTGCCGACGCCGGGCATCAGAATCGTCGCCGCGAACGAGGCTGTTGCCACTCGTTTGGGTACCGAGGGTCTAATCGTCGTGCGCACCGCGCCGGCCGAACGCCCCGGAATCCGCGGGATCGACATCTCATCCGGCAACCTCGGTGACGTCATCACCGCCGCCGAAGGCAAACCGGTGCGTCGCCTCTCCGACCTCACTGATCAGATTGAGCAACTCGGGGTTGGCAAGACCATACGCCTCAGCCTAAGGCGCGACGGCGCTGCGCGGGATGCAGATCGACGTGGTATCGCACGCGATGAATTGTAATCATCTGGCGGATCATGAGGAGCCCGTTCTTCCATGCCCGGACCAGATGCCGCGAAGCAAGGTTTTAAGCGCCAAGTGTCCTCTTTTGGTAGTGATTCGCGCCTGCGTTCGCTGGCGCGAGTTCTCCAATCTAAGCAATTGAAGATCAGGGTTTGAAGGGGTCGAAACGGCACAGAGCGTCGGCGTAGCTCCAGATTTGATACGTGCGCCGTATCACGCCCCGGCGGCAATCAAGTTGAGCTCCGGCGTCCCGTCGCCCAGACGATACCTCGTGATGATCGGCGACGTTGCGGGCTCGACCAGCCGCTTATATCGAAAGCTTTCGACGCGCCACTGCTGCACAGAGGCAGGAATGATGCAGATGCTTCCTCGGCCGCGACTAAGCCGAAGGCTATCTGGAGCTCGCGCGCTTTGCGCGCGATTCGCGGCTCAAGTCCCCGATCATGGAAGGGTGCGATCACCTGATCGGCAAAGGTCCACGCATTGTCGGGCGAGCGCGCGGCGCGGGCGGCCGGCCCGCCTCAATTGATGGACACACGAGCTCTCGCTGCGATAGGATATCCCGATGGGAAACTCGGAAACTGGACCGAATTGACGTAGCAATCGATGCGGCGAAGTCGGGCCGGCACATTGGCGCGACCTCCAGTCTTGCCTTGGGACACACTCACTCAGTGGCAGCGATAAATCCCGCCTGGGTGATCTGAAACTTCCCCCTCGACTTAGAACTATCCATCCGTGGTCGCCGGCGAACCCAATTCCGCGCTCATATTCCTCATCATTGAGACCGGCATCTGTGAACCAGGCCTGCGCCATCGTATTGGCAATATCCGCGTTGGGTTCGCATCCATGATCGATAAGAACTCGGATCACGCGCAAAGCGTCTTGTTCTTCCATTCCTGTGCTCCAAGTCCTCGTGCGGCCCGTCGGGCGGTACGCCCCTTTATGATCCCCGAAAGCGCCATCCTGCAAATAACGCGCGGAAAGGGATGCCCGAACTCAATTGAAACCCCGATATTCATGGAGTCGCCGCGTCACCGCGCGCGGAGAGAATGACGGCGCCTTGACGCCGATGGCGACGGATTTTGGCGGAGGAACCGGGGCGAGACTGCGAGCCAACTGCAACACCGTGGCAACCAGCTATTTTAGTCTGACATTGCAGGTGGCCGGCGGATCCTATTTACCAATGATCCACAGTTCGGAGCACACCTATTAAGGAGTTGGCGTTTGTACTCGCGTTCTATCAAGCTCCAGCAATGGCAGGAGATCTGAGCCAGCCGAAAGGGGTCGCGAACCACAAGGCGCCCATGCATCATTTCGATGAGTCCATCCCGCTTAAGTTGGAGAAGGCAGTCCGTGACGCCTGCGCGGCGTACTCCGAGAAGCTGAGCCAGCACTTGGTGCGTGAGAGGGATCTCGTCAGATTCCAGGGCATTGCGAGCGAGCAGGAGCCATCGCCCAAGACGCTGCTGTAGCGGATGGGACGTATTACAAGCTCCTGATTGGGCGGTCTGGATAAGCACGGAACCGATGTAGGCATGCACCACCGTGCGAAACGTCGGTAGGTCAGCAATCGCCTGTTGAAAGCGATCCACCCTGAGCCGATTAGCCGTACCCGCCACCTGCACAATTCGGCGATGCATCGGGTGCAGGTTTGTCGTCAAAGCGAGAGGTATTCCGACGAGCCCTTCGGAGCCGATCAGCCACACCTCAACGAACTTTTGCGGCGCCACCTTCGCACCGACCGACGCAAGACCAGTCTCTATGAAGTAGACGTGCTGCATGCGAACGCCGTAGCGGTGAAGAAGCTGGTGCTTCATCAGCGGCACTTCTTCCGAGAGCATCAGAACATGCTCGAGTTCATCACGTGGAAGCAAACGCAGCAATCTGTTGCGGACGTCAGACATCGTATGGAAAGTCCTATTACGTTCTGAGCAAGCCAAGCATCGAAGTGTACGATTTCGTACAAAAAAAACTGACAAGCGTTGTCGCACTTAAGTTAACGCCGGACGACACCTCAGCCCTGATGATGTTAGATCACCTAGGCTCCGTGTTTCGATCCCAGCTCAACGAGCATCTTTCAAGCCGAGCATGAACGCAGGTCACGTCTTGATGCCCTCTGGCTCCAGCAAAATCGCGCTGTTCATTGACGGTGCCAATCTTCATTCAACCGTAAGGGCGCTTGGCTTCGATATCGATTACAAGTACCTGCTTAAGGAATTCGAAGCCCGAGGGACGGTTGTGCGCGCGTGCTATTACACGTCGCTCATTGAGGGCCAGGAATACTCCTCGATCCGTCCCTTGCTTGACTGGCTCGATTACAACGGCTTTACCGTGGTGACGAAGGCCACGAAGGAGTGCCTAGATGCGAGCGGCCGTCGCAAGGTCAAAGGCAACATGGATCTTGAGCTTGCTGTCGATGCTATGGAGCTCTCAGATCACATCGATGAAATGGTATTGTTCTCGGGACACGGCGAGCTGCGTTCGCTAGTGGAGGCGATGCAGCGTCACGGGGTCCGTGTTACCGTTGTGTCCAGCCTTGCCACTCAGCCGTCAATGATCGCCGACGAATTGCGACGGCAGGCCGACGTCTTTTGCGATATCAGGGAACTACAGCCAAGGATTGGACGTGCGCTGCGCCCGACAAGATTAACGATAGGGGAAAATTTCAGATACCCAAGGTCGTGATCGAACGTGGAGTGGCAGTCGGAAGCGTGCCGTGAGGGTCTCGAACTCCGGCCCGCTCATGCGCCCACTTTTCTGACTACGGCGTCTCAGACCACGCCGCTAGGTCCGACGCACTTTCGGTAAGCAGTCGCTCGAAGTTTGTTCTGGAAGACTTCCAAGGTGTTGGGATCGGGCCTGGCGATCATCCTAGTAGAGGCCAATAGACTTTATCGACTGCTCTACTTCTCGAGCGAGGTCGGCTTCCGCGCTGTGAGCGTCTCTGCGCGACCCGTCCGGCCATCTGATCGCTCATCAGCGCATGGATGCCGCATCGGCTGAGGCGTCCTCTGGGTCGCTTGGTAAGGCCGTGGCGGCGTGATCGTTGTCTCTGCTTTGAACCGCCGGCTATCGTTGCCGGTCTCGACGATGTCGTAGTGATGGGCCAACCGGTCGAGCAGCGCGGTGGTCATTTTGGCGTCTCCTAACACCGTCCGATCCGGAAGGTGCCCGGCTTGCGGCAAGCCCATGATGGCGTGCCCGACGATGTCGCCGAGGGCCGGCTGCGCTACATCTGTACCGCTTGCGACCAAGATCCGTTGCACGACCCGACAGCCTGCAAGTGGGCGGACAGCCCGCTGAAACCGCCTAACCCGGGACAGAAATCGGCCCAGGCGACCGCCGAGGCGGATTCTGTCTGTCGTCGTTCAACCCGCAGCGCCGGTCCTCGTTTGGCGGAGTTGCTCTCGCAGCCAACTCCGCGTCAGGCCCCGAAGGGCGGACCAAGAAGCCGCGCAAGGCCGCGGCTCCATCGAGGCAAGAAGCCTAGTCCGCAGCCAAAAGCCCTGCGGCCAGGCCGGCGGAAGTCGGCCTAGCGGGGAGCTCGGCTCGGCGAGGTATAAAGGTAAGGTCCTTAGCCGACTCCTTCGCAAGTTCGACAGAACCGTTAATCCGAAAATCACCAAACTCTCACGCTCGCTGCGAGCGGACCGTTACCTTTACGTGTCGTTCGACACTCCGCTCCTAGCTTGTTGATCGGCTGGGGACTTTCTCGATGGACTTACTCTCGCGAATGCGCGGCGTTTTCTCCGTCGGCAACACGACCGACCCGCTCGGTCGCTCGCTGCTCGTCGAGCAATTCCGGGTTCTGCGGAAACAGGTGCCGGTTCTCTACGCTGTCCTGCTGATCGACAGCATCAGCGTGGGGCTGGTGCTCCCGTCGACCGTCTCGCCGTGGCTGCGGTTTGGGGTCCCGGCAGGACTCCTTGCCATCTGCTTGGTTCGATTGGTTCAGTGGGCCCGCATGAACGGCGCCGATTTCACCCCCGAGCAGGCGTTCCGCCAGCTCGCCCGAACCCGTCTCGTCGCGATCGTGCTCAACACGGGTTTCGTGCTCTGGATCCTGGCGCTGTTGGGGGTCGTCGATCCCGGCCTCCGCGCCCCGGTGGCACTGCTCGTTTTCATGGGCTGCGTCGGCACCGCATATTGCCTCGGCAGCTTTCCTCCGGCCTCCCTGCTGACGATGATCATCGCCGGTCCCCCGATCGCGACCGTGCTGCTGCTCTCCGGCGAGGGAATGATGATCTCGCTCGGGATTAATCTGCTGCTGCTGCTCGTCCTGCTCGGCCGGATGATCAGCACCAATTTCCGGTCCTTCGTCCAACTGGTCGAGACTCACCGCCGGCTGACCGAAGAAGGCGAGCGCGCGCGCGTCGCGGAGCAGACCGCGACGGGTCTCGCCGAGCGCTTCGACAGGGCGCTCAACAACATGTCGCAGGGTCTCTGCTTTTTCGACGAGGACCAGCGCCTCATCGTCTGCAATCGGCAGTATCTGGAGGTGTACGATCTGGATCCTGAACTCGTCCGGCCGGGCATGAAGCTGAACGACATCGTCGATCTCCGTTATTCGGTCGGCAGCGCGCCCAAGATGTCGAAAAAGGATTATCTCGTCTGGCGCAACAGCTCTCCTGTGATCGCCGAAAATTCCGATACGATAGTCGAACTGACCAACGGGCGCATCGTGCGCATCCGGCATCGCCCGATGCCGGGCAAGGGGTGGGTCGCAACCCATGAGGACATCACGGAGCGGCACCGGACCGAGATGGCGCTTGCACAAGCGAAAGTGGCGGCGGAGGAAGCCGAAGCCGCCGCCCGGGCTGCTCATACCCACCTGACCGAAGCGCTCGACGTCGTGCCCGAAGGTCTTGCCATCTTCGACCGGGACGATCGGCTGGTTCTGTGGAACCGCCAATATACTGAATTCTACGCTGCAAGCCGCGGCGCACTTGCAGTCGGAGCGCAGTTCGAAGCTATCCTGCGCGCGGGATTGGCCAGCGGGCAATACCCCGAAGCCGCCGGCTGCGAGGATGAGTGGCTGGCCGAGCGTCTGGCCCGGCATGCACTTCCTAGATACTCGCACGAACAGCATCTGGCCGGCGATCGCTGGGTGCGGGTCGAGGAACGGCGCACGGCGGATGGCGGTAGCATCGGCGTTCGGATCGACATCACCGACCTGAAGCGGCGTGAAGCCTCCTTCCGGCTTCTCTTCGAGGAGAACCCACTTCCGATGTGGGTGGCGGAGGCGAAGACGCGGCGACTGATCGCCGTGAACGGCGCAATGTGCCGACACTATGGTTATTCCCGCGAAGCTCTCCTGACGATGGTCGAGCGGCAGCTCGAGTGCGAAGAGCCCGGCGGTGCGGACCGCGATTTCAATCTGCACAAAACCGCGTGTGGCGAAATGATCCAGGTCGTGATCGAGTCGCGACCCTTGGTCTACGAAGGCCGCACCGCCCACGTCAGCGTCGTATTTGACGTGACGGAGCGGAATCGGACGCAGGAGAAGATCAGCTATCTGGCTTGCCACGATGCGCTTACCGACCTGCCGAACAGGACCGCTTTGGACGAGCACTTAGGGTCTGTGATCGAACGAGCGCAGATCACAGGAAGCGCCTTCGCCGTGCTCTGCATCGATCTCGACCATTTCAAGGAGGTCAACGACCGTTTCGGCCACGCGGTCGGCGACGCGGTGCTGCGGGAAACTTCGAGGCGCCTTCAGGAGGCTGCGCATGGGGCCTACGTCGCGCGGGTCGGCGGCGACGAGTTCATCGGCATCATCGATCAATTGCCCTTGCCGGGAGCGGCGGAACTGCTGGCCACGCGCATGCGCGCCCAGTTCGAACGACCCATCGAAGTGGACGGGCATGCGCTCCGGATCGATCTCTGTGTCGGCATCGCTCTGTATCCGCGAGACGCCGACAATGCCGTCTCGTTGCTGGCCAACGCCGATGCAGCCCTCTACCGCGCGAAGCACGAGGGAAGGGGAGCGATCCGCCTGTTCACGAGCGCGATGGATCAGCAATTGCGCAACCGTCGCGCGCTGGAGCACGATCTGCGCGTGGCTGCCGAGCGTGGCGAGTTCTTCCTCGAGTATCAGCCGCAGCAGCACCGGAGCGGCAACCTGAAGGGCTACGAGGCGCTGGTGCGCTGGCGCCATCCGGTTCGCGGCATCATTCCGCCTGGAGAGTTCATTCCGGTCGCCGAGCAAAGCGGCTCGATCGCCCAGATCGACGACTGGGTACTGATGGAAGCCTGCAGGGAGGCCGCGTCCTGGCGCCAGCCTCTCAGGGTGGCGGTCAACGTATCGGCCGCGCAGTTCCGCCGGGAGAACCTGGATGCTCACGTTCGGAAGGCTTTGCGCGAGAGCGGCTTGCCCGCCTCGCGGCTTGAGTTGGAAATCACCGAAGGCGTGCTGATCGAGGACATCGGGCGGGCCAAAAGGACGATGCAGTCGCTCAAGGCGCTTGGCATTCACATCGCTTTGGACGACTTCGGAACGGGATATTCTTCGCTGTCCTACCTGGAGGCTTTTCCCCTCGATCGCATAAAGATCGACCGATCGTTCGTCGCGGCGCTGGGCGAGAGCGAGCGGTCGCTCGCCATCGTGCGAGCCGTAATCGGCCTCGCGCACGGACTTGGGGTCCCTGTGCTGGCGGAGGGAATCGAGACGGAGGGCCAGATGTCGCTTCTGCTGCAGGAAGGGTGCGACGAGATGCAGGGGTATCTGATTGGCCGACCTCGAACCTTGGCAGCGGCCAAGGAAGGCAAGAGGCTCCCGCTTCAGGCCGCAGCAATCGGCCAGTAGGGGATTTGCCAGCCTTTGCATTGCGGCATTCTCTCGTGATCACCGGCCAGGATCGCACGGCCGCGGCTCTGGTCGAGGGGCGCTTCAGGAGTCGCGCAAGGCAGTGCTGATCGAGGGGCAAGGAGCCGAAGGGAGCTGCGGCCGGGAAGCCGGCGGCCAGGCCGGAGCGGAAGCTAGGGTAAGTTCCTTCTGATCTGTGGGGGCTAAGTAATCAACCGCAGTTTCACACGACTGCCGTTTGGCGCAACATCAGCGCTATGCAGCGACAGATCATCTTCAAATGCCCGCGGACCGGCATGTACGTCCAGCATCGCCTGGACGAACTCGGGCCGCAGAGTTCGAAGGACACCTACGCAGCGGTGATCGACCTGTTCTCACGCCGGGTGGTGGGTTGGTCGATGAGCGCCGCCATGACAGCTCAGTTGGTAACCGATGCCCTGCTGATGGCTGTCTGACGACGCGGCAAGCTGGACGCCCTGTTGCACCACTCCGACCAGGGCAGTCAGTACACCAGCGAGCAGTTCCAGCGTTTGATGGCCGACCACGGCATTCTCTGCAGCATGGGCCGTTCCGGCAACGTCTGGGACAACGCGGCGATGGAGAGCTTCTTCTCGTCGCTCAAGACCGAACGGACCGGCAACAAGATCTAACGAACCAGAGACGAGGCACGAGCCGATGTGTTCGACTACATCGAAAGATTTTACAACACGATCCCCAGGCACTCGACCATCGGCTATCTCAGCCCGGTTGAGTTCGAGCGCAAGGTGGGATTAGCTTAACCTGGTGTCCATCAAACCGGCAGCAGCTCAGCCTAGGGACCGGCGTTTTTACACGACCAAGACCCAAGGCAGACATTCGAGCGCTGTTGGGCCCGCGTCGCAGCGTGCTTAGCGCATCGATGCCGGCCTGTGCTTCGGCTGGTATGTGCCGCGGCTCGACTAAGAGCGTCAACGGAATCGGGAACTATGTCTAGGTGATCTGATTGGAACGTTGGTACGTCCAATCCGGGATAGACCAGCGAGCTTCCTGGGAGGCGTCTTATCAGGAAGGAGCTACCAATGGATGACGAACGAAAATCATCAAAGGCGGGGGAACGGGCCGCTGAACGCTTGCGTGAAGCAACTTCCAAGGAAGAAGCCAAAAACGAGAGCAAGATGGGGCACGATTTAGCTAAGGGGGCTGATCGTTTCGAAGAGCGCTCGAAAAGCTCGGATGGAAAAAGCGCAGAAGAGAAACAAAAAGGATGAATCCAAGCTGCAGATCCGTCGCGGCCTCCTAACGGAAGGTGTCCGCAAGGTCTCCGGGGCCTTTGAGCACGGCGGGTCGATCTGCCCGCGCCGGTTCTTCGCTCCCTTATTGGCTCAGAAGAGGCGTTCGTGCGTAAATACACCTGCCGAAGGGCCGAAGGACCTCCGGCACCCTTCGGTCATTTGATGTCCGCTTTTGGCCCCCTTGGCGGACCTTCGCCGAGCCCGCTGATCGTGCCCCGTGGCGTGGTGTAGTTGACGGTATGTCACCGCCGATGCTCTGGCGGGTCGGAAGGCATCAGCCTGCCACGGCGGGTAGGCCGACGATGGGATCATCGCTCAATGGTGCGATGGTTTCCAGTGTCATGTAGCGGGCGCGTTGGGCCGCCCATTCATCGCTTTGCTCGAGCAGGATCACGCCGACCAAGCGGACGATGGCGTCCTCGTTGGGGAAGATGCCGACCACCTCGGTCCGCCGCTTGATCTCGCCGTTGAGGCGCTCGATCGGATCGAGTGCAGCTTGGCGCGGTGCTGAGCCGGGAAGCTCATATAGGCTGCACGTCGTGCTCGCCGTCATCCATGAAGGCGGCAAGCTTTGGCAGTTTGGGACGGAGCTGGTCGGCGACCTTGCGCCACTGCGCGCTGGCCGCTTCGGCATCGTCCTGGACAAAGGCGGTCGCGATGAAGGCGGAGACGACACGCCGGCCGCTCTTGCCGGCATGTGCCAGGACGTTGCGCATGAAGTGCACGCGGGGGCCGTTGAAAAAGCTGCAATTGGCTGATTCCGTTCTCGTCGGCGATTGGCGATCGGCGGAGCAAACGAGATGCTGGGGCGCAAGGAGCGGGATCAGTTGGAGCTCTTCATCACGGGCTCGCTGAAACAGCTCGTCCCAGATGAGCACGTGCTGGCGCGGGTCGATCGTGTGCTCGACCTGTCTTGGCTAAGGGAAGAGGTCTCCGACTGCTATTGCGCGAACGACGGTCGGCCAGGCATCGATCCGGAAGCCGCGGTACGGCTGATGCTCGCGGGTCTGCTCACCGGGATCGTACACGATCGCAAGCTGATCCGTGAGGCTCAGGTCAACATCGCCATTCGCTGGTTTGCTGGTTATGGCCTGCACGAGCAGCTACCGCACCATTTAAGCCTGACGCGCATCCGCCAGCGCTGGGGCGAAGAGCGATTCCGTAGGATCTTCAAACGCACGGTCGAGGCCTACCTGAAGGCCAAGATCGCAACAGCCGAAGTGGTTCACATCGATGCGTCGCTGATCCGCGCCACGTGAGTTGGGACAGCCTCACCGAGCAGCATGTGATGGATGTGCTGAGCGAAAATCAAGGTGAGGATGAAAGCGAACTCGAGAGAAAGGACCGGCAGAGCGGCAAGTACAAGAAGATTTGCACCACCGATCCGGATGCGACAATGGCCACCAATGCCCGAAACCGGCGGCTGGAGCCCGCTTACAAGCAGCACACTGCCGTCGATGACAAGGTCGGCGTCATTCTGGACGTCGCGGTTACGACCGGACAAACGAACGAAGGGGAGATGATCGAGCCGCAAGACGATGAGGTTGAAGCTGTGACAGGCGTCGACATCAAGACGGTCACCGCGGATGCCGGCTATGCCTACGCTAAAGTCTACGGTGCGCTCGAGCGGCGCGGCATCGACGCCCTGATCCCAGCTAAAGCCGAACCAATCAAGAGCCGCGTACCGCTCAGACGCTTCCGATACGATGCCAAGCACGACATCTTGAAGTGCCCGCAAGGACGTATCTTGCGCCCCGCGCGACCCATCAAGCACGGCCGTTTCTTCTATTCGAAGGCGAAGGATTGTGCCCGGTGTCCGCTCAAGGGCGATTGCTTATCGAAAGGGCGGGTTAACAAAGCGGTCGTTATCGGTGACGATTATCCTGCACTGCTCCGCGCCCGCCGCCGTCGCGAGCGATGGAGCAGACAGGATCGACGGCTCTATCAGCGCCATCGCTGGCGCTCAGAGGGCTTCCACGGCGAAGCCAAGACCTGGCACGGACTGGCGCGCGCCATACGGCGTGGTCTGCCAAACATGAAGATCCAGGCCTACCTGACAGCCGCCGCCATCAACCTCAAGCGGCTGGCAGCCGCTCTCCTTGCGCTTATTCTGCCTTGGATTGTTCTCATAGTGCGTTTGCGGCTTCAGATCGCGCTGTAGCGCGGGTTTTGACGCGAGGGCCATGACGGGGCTGGTCGCTGCATCGCGCGAAGTCTATTGGCCACTTCTTCAACGACCCCACGCGGCAGCGCTGCCAGGTAGCATTGAGCACCTTGGTGACGGTAGCTTTGATGCCCTCATGGGCCTCGGAGACCACCATCTTGACGCCGCGAAGCCCGCGGCGGGCGAGCTTGCGCAGGAACGCCGTCCAGAACGTCTCGGCCTCGGACGGGCCGATATCCATGCCCAGAATCTCGCGCCGGCCGTCAATGTTGACGCCGACTGCGATGATTACCGCAACCGACACGATGCGGCCATTCTGGCGCACCTTCACGTAGGTGGCATCGATCCACAGATACGGCCAATCGCCTTCGATCGGGCGGGCGAGGAACGCCTTCACCTTGTCGTCGATCTCGCCGCATGAGCCGGCTCACCTGGCTCTTGGAGATCCCGCTCATGCCCATCGCCTGCACCAGATCGTCGACCGAGCGGGTCGAGACGCCCTGCACATAGGCTTCCTGGATCACGGCCGTCAGCGCCTTCTCGGCCATCCGGCGTGGCTCCAGGAAGCGGGGAAATAGGAGCCCTTGCGCAGCTTGGGGATGCGCAGTTCGACCGCGCCGGCACGCGTCTCCCAAGTCCGGTCGCGGTAGCCGTTGCGCTGCGCCAGACGCTCGGGGCTCTTCTCGTCGCGCCGGTCAGCCCGGCGACCTCCAGCTCCATTAGGCGCTGGGCGGCAAAGCCGATCATCTCACGCAGCAAGTCGGCGTCAGGAGCCTTCTTCACGAGCGCGCGAAGGTTCATCATGTCGTCGGTCATCGGTGGTTCCTCGAATCAGGTTGGTGTCAGCAACCCGACCCTACCGGCGAATTGCCGGTGACCACCGCCAAGCCGTCCGCCCGCTACGCGGGAACTGAAACATTTCCGAATGTCCGGGTGTTTGGTTCTGGGCGACGGCGCTTCGCAACTACGCGAGGCGCGCTATGAGCCCTGTACCGGCGGGCGACGCAGTTCTCACTGTCGCCATCATGGGCATCACCTTCCTAATTGAAGTTGCATTTTTTGCCTGGATCGGGGTGTTCTGAAATGGGCCGCCCGACATGATTTATCGAGCAACGGCAGCACCAGATCGAAGCGGCGTTTCGGATGATGTGGACGGGTGGCAAGGTTTCGTTGCAGAATGGGAGGCGGCGCTGCAAGCACCCAACGAGTAGGCCGATGCACTTGCCTGAGCTTGCGTCGCTCGCCATGTACGACCTTCTATTTCCCTTGAGCCACATCAAAGCGGCCTGATCGCAGGCTCGTAAGCTCGGCCCGTAGCCGAGCAACCTATTGCTTCTATCACGATGTGAGGGTCTAGCTCTCCACCAGCTTGATGGTTGAGACTGGCTATCTTCCGTCATGGCCTTCTCCGTTGATCTGTCATCGCGACGCGATGTTCGCATCCGGACGAGGAACCCGAAGTGGGCGTCCAACCCATCCGCTTGCAGCGATTTCGGCTCAACTGACACAAACGGCACTCGGGAACTATTTCTGAGAGTGCCCGGTTAATCCAGGGCGATAACAGTGCCCGGTTAATTCAGTGCCCGGTTAATTCAGGGCGATAACGGGGATCATCACAATGAGGACCAAATATCTTGCTGCGATTGCGATAGCTGCTCTTGCCGCTTGTACTGGGCTGACCGTCAATTCTTTCCGTTCGCCGTCGCCCGAAAAACAATCCACGTCGGTGACGCAAGTGGCGGACCGATTAGCTCTGTCTGTGGATCCGTTTCTGATGCGGTCGGGCGGCTAATAGGCAGCGCATCTCGAAATGCATTGGTTGCCGGGGGCGCAGCGTAGCGCAGCTGACAGCGGCGAGCAAAATGGATTTGCCGCTCAGTCTAGGGCAAGTCCGTGCCTACGCCAGACTGCTCGGTCTTCATTCTCTTTCCCACGCCTCCCGATACTTAGCACGTAGTCCGACAGCGGTCCCAGCAGCGCCTGGCCTCGTCCTCCCCTTTCCACGGCACGCGCCTCCAAACCTCGCGCCGGTTAAGGGATTGGTTACTGGTCACTGTCACCATTTACATATCGTCGCATTATGCGGCAGTGCATTCTGCGAACAGTCTATTACTTCGACACGCCCGGTTGGCGGTCTCTTTCAAGAGACGCTCCAATGTTTAAGGGCTTCCCGGCCTTCGTTGTTGCGCTGATCAGTACAGCGCAGGTGGATCAATATCTAACGCACGGTCGGTACACCGACGCGGCCCTGGCTATGCTGCGGGCAAATTTAACAGGCGTTCGGCTTTTAAGATGATCCCCAGCGGGGACAAATTTGAGGCGTGTGATGGAACGCATTACATGGGCTGATCTCGATGCCGATGAGCAACGCGCCATTGCAGTATTGGGAGCCGGACTTTCCATCGAGCTGTGTGAGCCCCTTGCACTCCTGACCTTAAGACGGCTCGGTCTGATCGTGGGGTCTCATTTGACCGCTGCTGGGCATGAGTTGCGGAGAGCCGTAATTTTAGGCCAAGCCGGAAACATCATCTCTGCTTGAAGGTATGAATGCGCCTCGGGAGGTATTGGAGATGTCAGGTGCTATTGAGCTAATCGTGGAGGGCTACATTTCGCTCAAGGACCAAAAGTCTCTCGATGAGCTTCGGCTGCAGCGCCGAAAACTGGTTGCAGACCTCAACGCGTGCACCGGGATCGACTGCACGAGCACTATCCGGCAGATCGAGGAAGACATCGTCGTCATCGAGGCTGGGCTGGCGCGGTTGGACGGCGCAACGACGGGATAGCCGGTCAGTCTGGGGTGTTCACGTTCAACCTGTTGGCCCGCAGGTTGCGGAGGTAATAGCCTTGTGCCCGCACGGCTACCGCAAACGGATCGGTCAGTCTGGTTACCGATCGCGCATAGCGAGTAGCGCGAGGATCGAGGCTCGGTTGGTGGTCAAGCTGCAGACTACATAGTATGGGCTGTCTGCGACGTGACCGCGAAGCCAATAGCGCCAACAACTCAATGCTCATCAGGGCCGGACCATTCAAGCGGGAACACCGGATAGCCTTTGCCGGGCTCATACGACAAGCAAGAAAGGCATGGGTTATCCTGGTGGTATTGAAGCTGGCGCCTTTCAAGAAACGTTCGACGTTGACGCTAGAGATGTCGCTGCTATCGCCTTGCATGACGTAGTGATAAACCGCGCCGGTGAACTTGTAGGCATTAGCTCTTCCGAACTGCGGTGGACGGATGTAGGCGTACCAGAGCCAAATCAAAACGAGCGAGAGAAACAGCAAGCCTAGCGTGAATTGCCAGTACGCCTGACTCGAAAGAAACCATGCGAGCGGATAGCGTTGCGCGAACCACAAGTCAGAGAGCAACGCGAAGGCTCCGATTAAACCTGAGCTCCAATAAGTGAGACTCCACAGTCGAATTGGGGCCGTTTCAACACGGAATTGATAGCGTGTTCCGCTGACCGTAAAGATCAGGACCAACAATGCGAAAGCTTGCACAAATTCGGCGAATCCGAATATACCGCCCTCGCTTTCGGGCGGGATTACGAAGCACACTCCGAGCGAAATCTGCGTGGCGGCGACCAAGGGCGGACGATAGTGAAGGGGCAATACTACAAAAAGCCACAGCGCAAGCGCGAGCAAGCCAATAACGGCAATTCTGTCGTCTGAGATTCTTTTCATCATCTTCAAATTGGCAAATGCGGTCGGGCGGCGGCGAATCGGAAGCCCTCAACCTGGCACAATGCAGGGTAGCAATACGAGGGCCAGGGCGTTTGTCCCGGTTATTCACAGGCCGGGGCGACTTTCCTATACTGTTCTGCATCAACGCGCGCTGATTCGACTGGCCAGACAGCATGCCACTTACGCCATTTCTCGTAGCACGATCTCAGCTACTGACAGCAATTGATCTGTTCTTTGAAGACCGTGATCCGGTTTCCGTTCAAGCTTTAGCCGGTAATGCTCGTGAATTGCTTGAGAGCCTGTGCAGACTTCGGGGGATCGAACCAATGACCGAACTATTGCTGCGCGATCATCCGGGCCGCCCAAAGAAAGATATCTACGCAGCGCTAAATTTATACCGAAACTGTTTCAAGCATGTAAGTGGCACCAAAGCCGCGCGCAAGGATGATCAATTGACGCTCGATCAGTTTGACGACACCAAGAATGAATATCTTCTCTATGTTTGTGTGGAGGACTACCTAAGGCTTCGAGAAAAGTCGCCGGTTGCGATGCAAATTCTTCAAGCTTGGTTCTGCGCACTTCATGCGGAGCTTTTGACCCAACCAGAACTGGGCGAAATATTCCTCAAGGCTGCCCCGGAATTCGCGAGATGAGCCGCGATCAGCAAAAGCGCGGCGGGCTCGGTGTTCTGCGGAAATTCGAGAGCGACACCACGCTTCTGTCTCACCCGGACACCGAGCCGGTCATCTTGCCTGAGGATGATTGCGGGTAGCCGCGTCGGTTGGTGCGCGAGACCGATTTCTACCAAAACTTGGACGACCTAGGCGCGCCCCAACTCCACTTCTCCGGAAAATAATATTCAGTGGAGCCATCCGCCGCTTTTTCCGACTTCGCCTCATTGAGACTGGAGGGAGGAAGGTGGAAACCCGTGTAACCAGGCACAACCTTCGCGCGGTTTTCATCCCGGTCGGGGTTTTGAGCATCTGCTGACATGCTGGACCTCCTCTGGATCGCAGATGCCTAGCAACGACCACTGGGGAATGCTGTAACCGAGGTGCTACATTCACGGGGGAAGTGCGCGCTCGCCCGGTTTGTTTCATGCCCGTAGCATAACGTGAATTGTCGCCCCGAGCCTGCAGCAATAATTGTCAACCATGTTTGCAGGCCTGTTGGTTACGGCAGGAGTTGGCGTGTTGGCGTTAGCCTTCACATTTGCCGCGGCGTTGTATATTGACGCGCGCGCCGAGCGCCCGCGGAAGTAGAGTGTGCGCCGCTCAACTCCGATATAGTCGACGACAGAGTAAACCAGCGAGCATCGTCGACACGGGGTCCGAACTACCGCTGATGCCCGAGTCCGATCCCCAAAGTCAGCGCCTTTTGACGTAGCGCGGCCTCAGTTCGTTTGGTCATCTTTGCGATTTTGAGGACGGGTGTGCGGGCCTTGGAGTGCGCCTTCAATTCTTTGATGTCTTCCTTCGTCCACTCGCGGCGGATAGCTTTCTTTGTCTTCTTGGGCAACTCAGCGACTCCCGTCAACGTTGATGCCGCCGTTTAGCATATGACGCACGCCACGCAAGACGACAGACGCCGCAGACGGGCCACCGCGGGCGGGGGGCTTTCTATCGCTGATAAGTGCGGCCGCCTGTGCTGATGCCGTACAGTGTCGCTGAAGAGGGAAGCCGAGCGAGAATCGTCGCGTTCTTAGCTATAGCTCCTGCTGTGATGCCTCGGCATAGCAGCGTAACACCTCCACTATTTCGTGCGCAGAACGCATCTGGGCTATCGATAAAGGCCAAGCCCTTTGCGCCCTTCCAAGGATAACGGAGCAAAATGACGGTGCGACCTTCCGGAAGTGCACCGATCGGTTGAACGACAAAGATCGATATGAATTGTGCGCCGATGATCAGCACAACAACTGCAATCAGAACCGCCAGCCATCCTTTCATGATCCCCGCTTCGAAAAGAGCACCTGCCTTCGGCCTAAGAAACTCATTTGAACAGCCAATCTATTTGACCGTCTTCATCGAGCTCGACTTAGATGTAGTCCAACGGCACGTTTCTGCGATCCGATTCCTCGCAGCTGTGACGTCATTCAAGAGGAACAAGCCGTCGCTGGATCTGCCCTGAAAACCAGTTGCTCTGATGAACAGTTTGCCTTGGTCTGGGAGCAATTTCATAAAGTCTCGGGCGTTAGGAACAAAGATCGCCCGTCCATTCGTGCTGCCGATACCAGTCACACTTGCGGGTGGCTCGGCTGGAAAACCATCACCGAGGCGCAGCGATACATCGAGGAGGCGAATCGTATCCGCCTCGCCGAGAGCGCGGCCGACAAGGTCAGAGCAGGAACAGCAATTGGCAAACCGCCGAGCCAATTTGCCAAAAAGGGCCGCAAGTCATTGAAAAGTAAGAGGGTGAAATCGTGAGTGGCGATCCCGGCAGGACTAACACTGCATTGAATTGATGGACGGATTTGTGACTAACGAACCTTAAGCCGTCATTGTGAGCCTTAAGGTCTTTATCGCGGTGACTAACAGGTCCGACCCGATCTCGAGTGTTGACCCCGGCGACATCGAACATCTTCGCGTCATTCCCGAGCGCGCGATGAGGCGGAACGGCAGCTCATTTTTTTGTTTTTTCTAGTTCCGTATCTTGGCGGCGTATTCGGCGCCGGTATCGGCGTCAACAAGCTTCAAGACCTTGCGATAGTCGCTGATCGCCGAAGCAGCATCACCTTTTTTCTCGTAAGCTGTCCCTCGTCTTATATACGCAAAGGCATTTTTTGGATCATCAGCTATCACCCTACCAAATTCTGTGATGGCTACATCAAAGTTGCCCTCCTCAAGAGCCGCAACTCCCTTCTCATATGGCGAAGCGGACGGCTGCGGAGTTGGTTGGATAACATTGCGCGGTGAAGGCGGTCGGAGGTTTGGTTCAATAACATCCCGAATGTTTTTGCATGCGTTCAAATCTTTCGAAGAGGATAGGTCATATGCAGAAAATAGTTGGTAAGGAAGATGATCTACCATGATGGCTTTTAGCGCTTCACACGTGTGCAAAAGAGCACTCGCTTCGTCCTTGGTGATCCTCTCAAACCGAACACACTGGCGCTGGACATCGATGTCCGAAAAGAACTCACTACAATGAGGCATGCCAGCAACCGCTGAATGGATCGAGAGAGCGAGACCAGCGGCGGCGAGTAGAAATTTAGTCATTCTTGGATATTCCTTGTTTTGAATGGCTTCGCAAACCAACCGCGCGCGTTTCCCCGCACGTGTCACCACTATCGCGACCGTGTCCCTGAGAATTAGAAAGTATTTTGAAAAACGACACGGCCCATAAAAATCCAAAACGCGGATTGTCACCTAGCCTACTGTTGGTCGCAACGGAATTGTTGAGGCGTGTACTTGATCCTCAAATTCTTTGAGACTGGTCGATCTAAGCAGACGCCGGAACGCTTCTTTTGCGAGCGGGGATGAGATGCTGGGACCGAGCAGAGCTGAATGGAAGAGATTTGCGAGCGACAAACGGAAACCAGTGCCGTCATAGTTCTGCACTGGCGCAATCTTTAGTTTCAACTTGGGTTCCGCGCCGCGCGGGCTGACGAAGTAACCGAACTGACTTGTGAGAAGCCCATTTGGGTCCAGCTCCGGAACGTAGATGATGCGCCATTCATTTTCCTCACGAAAACCAACGTGCTTAGTGATCAGGGCAAATGCTTTGATGAAGTAGAACGCCCCGTAGGCTGCAAGATAAAGCTGATCATCGGCCAGCTTTTGTTCCGCAGTGATCCGAGCCCAATCAGCGAGCTTGTCCTGAAGCAACTTCACGCGACCATCTGGCGTGCAATACTTCACTTTTCCAATCCAAAGAGGAGCTTGTGGCTTCTGATGGGGAATTTTGGCGCCATCAAAAATTAGCGCTACACCATGGCCTTGGCTGGCGTAGCTGCGCCCCATCGACAGCACACCATCAGTATCCGCTCTCTCGTGCTCCGATAAGCACAGAACGTATGTGTTGACCAAGGTTGTTTCATTCATATGACCGATGTAGTGATTGAACGCATCTAGCAGCTTCCGCTGTCTATCCGGCGTTTCGGCCGCCGCTTGCACGTAGCTCGGCAGGTGCTGAATTCCGACATTCATTCCATACCGGAGTTCTTCGAGGTCGTTCATATAGAAGGGATGAGAAAACCAAATCTCCTCATTTTTTATGATCTGTTCGGCCACCTGGACCGACGTGTAATGGGCAAGAAGAGGCGGAGCATCGCTCAGCCGCGCCGAGGCGGCAAAGTCGCTGTGAAGCGGATCGTATAGGCTAACGATCCGGTTCGCTTCCGAAGCAGATATGGTCATAAACGAAAATTCCTCTCGAGCATGCAATAGCGGGTTCGTCACCGTGGTTGATTGTATTGTTCACAACCGCGCTCACTTCCTAGGCTGTCTCGCGTAGGATGGAAAACGAAACAAAAATCATATTGATGCTCCGCACCGAACATATCTGAGTATCTGATGTTGCCGTGCAGGTAGAGCCTTTGAGCGTCGCCTTGCAGCAACTTCACGGCCTCAGGAACGAATTGCATCGAAACCTGCTGATTGATCTCTTTAGTGCCATACGCCACGGCATAGTCGAAGGTCTGCGTGTTTCCTCCAACCTGATCTGAGAGCTTCGTTTCGTTGAGGAGATAGGGACCGATTTCAAACGTTGCCGCTAGTTTGAGCTTATATGCTGGTGTCACACCGGCCGCGCGGATCGCGAGATCGGTTGTGAATTTTCCGGGGGCGATTTCCGACAATGACGAGTGATCAATGAACAGATAGGCTCTAAGCTGGCGGTTTTCGGTATCCTTTGCGATCCAAGCCTGCCAGCCAGTAAAGATGGCAGCCGCAAGAGCGGCGACAGCCGCAGCAGCGGAAGCGGTGAACGTAGCCTTGTCGAACCAATTGCGGCTCTTTCGCACTGTCACCGAAGGCACCCCCGATTGCGCGCTTTTTCAAGGGTGGCAGCCTTCAGGTATTGGTCCAAGTACGGATTTCCCAAAGCTCGAAACGTCTCTGAACACCATTGCTCCGGTGACACGGGCGGGCGCGGCGCTGCAACGATCTTGCGCGGCTTTATGAACATTTGGTTTGGGCAACGATGGGCCTGCCCTGTCGCGATATACTCCTCGCGTCGCGGCTGCTCGATACGCGGATTGGCTAACGCCGCATCAACCGTTCTGCACCATTCGGTACTCGGCATCGATGGCAGAGCAGAGGGAGAAGGTACGACGGTGGCATTTGCGATCAAATCAGCCGTTGACGGCGTCTCCGCCTGCGCCAGCTCGCTGACCATCGTCGCGATGAGCGCAAACGCCACAACCCGCATAGGAAGTCCCCCCGCCTGATGACACCTATGATAGCGGTTCCCCCGGCTCTTTCAATGCGCCAGATAGGAATTTAAACCTCAACCCTCTTGAAAATTTTTAGCCCTAGCCACCCCGGGGGGGGGCGGCCGCAACCGCATCTGTTGTTGTGGCACAGGACCCCTTTTGGTTATCGCTTAGTATCGGCAACTTTTCGGGCGAGATAGTTGAAGCAATCTTCCGCGATCATGCCAAATATCTCCGGGTGAGTTGCTTTCTCCTTGCACCCGAATTTGGCGATCAGCTTCGAGATGTCGCCCGTCCAGAATGTACACTCTCTCGGGAGGTGAGCGAACTTGTTGCGGATGTCTTTGATAATCCGCAACTTCCCGTAGATATCATCGTTGATTTGACCGAGGGCATAAGCGACCTCGATCTTGTCGCCGAATTCCGCGAGCGGGCCATAACCTTCAAAGAGGCGTTCCTGCTTCTTCTCTGATAGCTCCGGTCTCATTTTCTGCAGGATCGCGCGTCGCAATTCCTGATCCAAAATTGCCGCTGTCAGCAGCACGTCGCTCGCGTGTCCCTTCGCTGAAAGCTTATGCAAAAAAACAAACTGCTCAACATCGTGGGCTGTAACGCCGCGAGGTTTTTCGGGCATCTCTTTCTCTCTGTTTATTTGTCCTCAATCCATCTGAGATCGAGCCCGGCGAAAAACGTCGAGCCCGCCGCAACGTTACGTCAGTGCGCCATTAACGAGGCAGAAGTCGTTTGATCTTCGCGACGTTCGCCTTGATGGCGGCATTCTGTTCGCGTGCGCTGTCGAGCTTCTTCGTGCGAATGAGATGGAGGACAGCCTTTGCTTTGTTTGCAAAGCGCTCGACTTCTTGAATGGTCTTTCCTTCTGATCGACTGGCGACAATCATAGCTCTGAGGCCAAAGTACCGGGTCAGGAACTTCCGGTTTTGGATGATGAAATCGAGCTGGTCTCCCGTTCCGCTTACACCGACTGCATAACGCGGTCCTGGCATTGGAAAGACACCGAGTATGTCACCTTTGGCTTTTACGTATTTGAGGTATTTTGAGGTGAATTCGCGAATGGTGCCGCTCTTGCCAGTCGAGCCCGGTCCGGTCACGCAGATGATGGTCAAAGCCATGGTCGGGTTTCCGAATAGATAAAGTAGAGGGTCAAGCCTAACAAAGCCTGCGGTAGGTGCAAGCCGAGACCTCAGTGCACGCTGCCACGCTCCACCTCGCCCGTCGCCAGCGCCATCAACTCCGGCCACTCCAGATCGCGGTCCAGCGCACGCGCAAAGCCCGTCGCGTCGCCGTAATGGGCGCAGCCGTCCGCGATCTCCTCGGCGAGGGTCGCCAAAGTCCAGTTGACCGCGCGCGGATTGAGCCGCGCCATCTTCGTCGAGACGGCATGCTTACGCCACAGCCCGATCTTCCTTGTCCTCCCCACGCATCACGATCCTAAGCAAATCATCCGGCAACGGCCTTTGCAGCGCTTTCGCCTCATCCCATGGCGCACGCATCCAGACATCGCGCTCCTCATCCGTTGTCAGGATCACCGGCATAGCCTTGGGATGGACGGGCTCGACGACCGCATTTGGCGCAGTCGTCAAAAAGCCGTAGACGAGGTGCGGCCCGGGGATAGGCTTCGACTTCGTACCGCGATCTCCTTTGAACTCGGTCCAGATGCCCGCGAATGCCGTAAGCGGGCGCTCGTCATTGAGCGCAAACCAGACGACATCCTTCTTCTTGGTCTCCGGGTTCGGCTCGGGCGCGTATTCAGCGAAGCTGTTGAAGGGCACGAGGCAGCGGTTGTCGGGCTTGAGCCAGCCGCGCCAATGCGGCGATGACGTATTGCGGATGTTGGTAACGGGCGGCCCGCCGGTGCGCAGCGGCGGTGGCATGCCCCATCGCATCAGCGTCATCTCTCTCCCGGCTTCCGTGTTGCGGATCACGGGAGCTGATAATCAGGGAAGACGCCGGGCATCGGCTGTAAGTTGCCGATGTAGCGGTTGACGACGCGGAAGAGCGCGCGGATCGCGGCTTGGTTCGTTTAATGAAGAGATTGCACGCGGGAGGACCTATTCAGGATAGATCAGTCCATTTTTCGCATATAAGTGCTTGCCCAATACCACGATCTCTCTGGGTTTGATCACGTATCCCAAATTGATCATTGTGCTTATCTCGGCGACGGGTACGGCCTTGGTCGGAATGTTCTTCACGGTAATATTTCCGTCCTGCTGCCAAACCGGACCAGAAAACAATACACCTAGAAAAACCGCACGGGTGCCAAGGCCCACGTTTCCGCCTTTTTCCGGAATGGTTCCTTGATTGTAGATAAAAACTGGGGAGCCTGAGGAGCCGGGGAAGCACGCCATATCAATAACCGTCACACCCGGTCCACTCTGGCCTTCAATCTGATAATCTACTCCGGGATGAGATGCCGTAATCCCTCTGCGTATTAGGGGGAGATTATTGACGTGGTCCCACAGTCCATTGGGATACCCGACCATGAGAACCCCTTCGACTGCATCTAGCTTCTTTAGGTCTTCGTCGCTGGGGACACCATCGAGCGGCACATAGAAAGGCTGGTGAGGGGCAGGTATTTTGTTCTGAATTTGAGCAATCGGCAAAGCACATAGATCAACATTCGGATCTGGGTGCTCGGTCCAACCGCTTCCTAAGCTCGCCTCCACATGGACGTTAAATGCTCCAGATGGAGCTTTCTCGCCCTTGCTCGGATCGTGGAGATGCAAGAGAAAGTTCTGTGAACTAGAGCCTTGCACAACGTGCTTATTCGTTATGATCGTCGGAACGACTTGGCCTTGTTCCTTCAGTGGGAAGTTATAGAAAAAACCGGTGCCACGACTTACCGCTGCTCCGTTTTGAGCAGTTATTCGAACGGTCGAATACATCAGGCGTTCGGCTATAGAAATAGGTTCAATCATTTTGACTTCCGTTGATCGTCGGGAGAGCGCCTCACTAGCTCAACCACGTCTTGCGCACAGGTTGCACAAGAGCTGCCATACGATCAATTCGCAGTCGAGCGCATTCTGTGAACAAACCTGAGCAGAGCTGCCAGAAACGAATTGGTCAGCTCGGTTAGCGCTGGCCCGGCCACCAATGCGATGGCGGGTAGGTCGCGGAAATCTTGTTCGCCCGCAATGCGACCAGATGGCTCCGTTTGTAAGGATAGCTCCGTACCTCCGAACAGTCCTTACAGCGCATGTAGCGCTCCAACTCGTGGATCGGCGTCGTCTTCGGCCGTCGCACCACATCGAGCGCGACCGTCTGATGAGTGTCGCATCGAGATACAGGTACCCGGCGTTGAGAGCGTCACCGAGCGTGGGCGATGGCTGGGCTGGGCCTCGGAAGCCAAGCATCCGTTGGTTCCAGGCTTCACAGGCAAGCCGGTCGGCTACCTTGCGCGCCTCCGCCGCCCGCTCGGCCGATGCGCGGACTGAACCGCCGTAGATCCTCTCTCGTGACTTGCTACCCATGCGCACATCAAAGCGCGGCGGCGGTCGATGCGCAAATTATCAATCTGTTGGGGAGCGTGCCCGGAGCGGCATACTGCGCGTCGTGGGTGTGGATAAAGCCGCGCGGGGAAGTCACGCCAAGCGCCGAGGGACACATCCATGCTACCGCTCAATTAGGCTTCTCGGCTCGAATGTGCAGAACGTAAAGCGTGTTCTGAAACTCGTCCGTCACTTCCATCCGCCAATCTCGGCCCGGCACTAGCTTCCCGTCAATGCCTTGGAGCATCTGTCCGGCCGTGACTGTGGCCTCCCTCCACGCTGCATGCTTGTCAGGAAGCTGCTCGCCTTCGCGGTCGATCTCGGTGCGCTCGTGCACGATGTGAAAGAAATATCTCGGCATGCGCGGTAATGCGCTACGGCAGGATTGCGTTCCTATAGCGACTAATCCGGTGGCCGCTAACTGGGTGAGGTCAGCCACTCTGTCATGTGCGACCCGCTCTCGGCCTGTCGAGCCCTGCCTAACGCTGCATCGCGCACAGGTCCATGAGGCAGTAGTTCGGCTTCTTCGCGGAGGCGTCTAACTTCTTCAGCAGCCCGTTCTTCAAGGGAGCGGGTCTGCTTTTACCGTTCTGGCATGGCGCGCTCCTTGAGCGGTTAAAACCCCCAGCGGCATCATCTACTTTCAGTTCCAAGGACGAAACTAGGCCAAAGTCGGAAACGGGCGAGTGCCTTAAGCGCTGTATGGGCCGGAACTACAAGTTCCGTCGGAAATTGATCTAGTCCAACGGACTTACCGCCGATTACCGTCCGGTGAGGAATGACGGCCTCAGCCCCCTTGCCCCCCGCTGGGGCCATTTTAATCGCAACGGCCACAAACCTCAGTGCAGCTTACGAGCTAGCTTCCTGACGACCTCCCGCAGGTCCTTTGCGTACTCCTCAATCACCCGCCGCGCTACTTCCACCCGAGATGGCTTGGGCTTCTTGACCGGCTTTTGGGCGCCGGGCTTGCGCATCGGCCGGACGCTGCGGCCCGCGCGGAGACCACTCATTGAGCCAAGTCAACGGTCCGGAAAATCAGGACACCTTGCAGATCGAGCAGGAAGTGCGACACCGGGGGAGAGGACCACCCGATGTGGCTTCAGTCGGAGTTCGCCCGCGCAGCAATCTCTTTGACCTTCGTCAACGTTCGTTCGAATTCCGAGTTGAGATACTGCTCGTGCGTGCGGTCTGTTGGCTCCACAAGGAATGCGACTTTCACGAAAAGGCGGTTCAACAGCGTAGCAATTAAAAGATTGTCCGAGTGTTTCGAACGCAGTGCCGCAAGCTGGCGACGCATCTCCACGAGATCAATCGTTTCGTGGTCCAGCTGCTCTCTCAAATGAAGCTCGCGCGACGCTGAAAGCGACATGAAAACCGCTGCTAAAGTGCTCACAAAATACCGCCCGCAAGGCAGGCCGACGACGACACTTCCGAGGTACCTCACGCCCAGCGAGAGCTATGCACCGCCATCGCCGTCCTGATCTCGGCTCTCAACTTGATGCTGCGCAAAGCCCCATCGGGCCAGCCCGGCTCCGGCCGGAGGGGACAGAGTTGCGGGGAGCCAGGCGGTCCGACGGCTGGCGCGTGAAGAGGGCGCCATGCACGGAGAGGCTAGTCCCGGTCGGCCATCACGCTGTGTTCACTTGTGACCAGGAACAAGTATTTGTAATGTTCCCGTACTGGAACACCGAGGGCCGCAGGATGAAAGACATGCAGGCCCAGTTAGAGAAGCTACAGCGAGACGCCGCAGAGTGCGCCCTTATTCGCGACTTGGCGACTAATCCCAAGAAGCGTGAGTTGTTTGCGAGATTGGCCGAACACCTTGCTGTGCTCGCATCCGCAGTGGAGCAGGCTATCGGTGAGAGCACGGACAGCGACATCGCACCTGATCTGCCGCCGAGGCCGTAGCGCTGGCCGCCCCGTTCCGATCTCGCAAACAGGCCGAGAATACCTATTTTTCCCGCATGCGTTCATTTGAGTTTTGCCTGCCGACCAAGGGCACAACGGTCCCGAACGGCTCCGATTGGCTCCACGAAATAAAATACGACGGCTATCGTCTCCGCCTAGAGCGCGACGGCGACCGCGTCCGTCTGATCACGCGAGGCGGCTACAACTGGAGTAGCCGCTATCCGTGGATCGTCGAGGCCGCCCGCAAGATCAGGCAGAAGCACTTTGTGCTCGATGGCGAAGCGGTCGTGCTCGGCGTCGATGGCGTCTCCGATTGCAACGCGCTTCACTCGCGCAAGCACGATCACGAAGTTCAGTTCTGTGCATTCGATATACTCGCCGAAGGCGGTGATGACCTGCGCACGCTCCCGCTCTCGCTGCGAAAGACGAACTTGGAGCGGCTGCTGGCACAGCGTCCTGAAGGCGTGTTCGTCAATCCGTTTGAGCGGGGCGAGCTTGGGCCTGATCTCTTTCGAGCTGCCTGCAACATGGGACTTGAGGGACTGGTGTCAAAACGCCGCGACCGGCCGTATCAGGCGGGGCGGAGCAGGTATTGGGTGAAAGTGAAGAACCGCAGTCACCCTGCTATGGATCGGGGCGACATGTTTTGACGCGTGACACCCACTAAGCGCCACCACCATCCGCGCGGTGACTTTTCTTCTCGCAAGTTGGTGGAACGGTGTCCATGGTGGACACTCGCGCTTTAGGTGCAAAATATAGAATTCTGCTGGGTCGCACGATCTCTTTGCAGGTAACTATTTGTTCTAGCTGTCGAACGCTGTTTAATGCGCGCCCTCAATGCGGTCGGTTTGTGGTGTGCCGCTCGTCAACGCCTTCAGATAAACGGCGTTTGCCGAGCCAAGCTACAAATTTTTTTTCTGCGCTGAATTGTCAGCCTACGTTTGCCGGTTCGAAGCGATTTCGTCAGCGATCCATCGCGCGGATTTGGCGATATTGATTGGCGAATATTTTCGACGGCTACTTTAGCAAACTGTCAGGCGCGCCAATCTTACTCCGAACCAACATATCATGACTCGCCGTTTGATTGCAGCGATTAAAGCAAGGGGGGCTTGATCGCCGACCTTGTGTTGGATTTCTTACTCCAGCTCACGCCGAGCGAACGCAACTAATCGCACTAGGTTATTCGCCGCCAGCAAGTCGCTGTTTTCGGTGAACGGAGAGCTGTGCTTAAAAGGGAGGAAAACCGCCATGGCAGCAGGTGGAGGGGGAGAAATCGACGAGGACCGCAAGCAGAGTTGCGCAGCAATGGTTGATCGGCTTCGCGCATCAAAACAAGCTGCTGTAGTAGCGGACACAGCGCGCGGAGCGCAGGCGGGGCGATCATGGGCCGAACGAGACGCTGATTACCGATGGCTACAACGATTGGCCGATGAAATCTGCGTTCGTTCGCAGCCGTTTGAAACACTCCGCGCGGCAATCGATCCGGATGACAGATCGATGCCAGCGAGGTCCACGAGATTTGCTTTGGCGACGAGAACGACACGTCGAATGAATACATCGAGGGGTTCATCGACGGCGCGGTGGAGGCGTTTGTAGAGGTTCGGCATGAGATCGATTGACATCGTGCACCGCGCGCGTGGACTGGTTCTCTCAAGGCGTCAGTGTCCGTCGAGCGAGCCAAAAAGCTGCGAACGAATGTGATTGCATGAAGTGATGAACACTCAGTCAGAAGTCCCGACACCCAACCTTAGTGACATCAATGAGCATCTGTATGCGCTCTTCGAGCCTGCATTTGTTCACGAACATCCCGGCGCTTACATCCAGTTCGCTTATAGCCACCCTCACAGTGGCAACGTGGATGACGCGCAAGTTGGGTTAGCCACCGAGCTGAAGGACGTTGCGAAATTCGCGGCGAAAAGGAGCAGTCTCGGGTACAACGTGTACATCTGCCCGCCGTTGCTTCATTTCGACCGGGATCCGCCGATGAGGCGAGTAAAGTCTGATAAGTATCTCGCCTGTGCCTTCGCGTGGATCGATTTTGACCGTCAGCACGACGCCGAGCGCGTTGAGGCGCTGCTCCGGGAGCGCGACATCGCGCCCGCCTTAGTCGTTACGACCGGAACAGTCCCCTGGACGCGGGCACAAATGTATTTCAGGGTTACGGGCATCCGAAATGCGTCACAGCAGAAGCAGATCAATGAGGCGCTGCAACATCTGCTAGGTACAGACAAGGTCAGCGACCCGTGCCATCTCATGCGGCTGGCAGGAACGGTGAACTAGCCGACCGCGAAGAAGGCGGAACGCGGGTATGTCGTGCAGACGACAACGTTGCGCAAGATTAGCCCCGCGCGGGCCTACACCACTGACGAGCTGCTGCGGCTTATCGGGTTGGACAGCTCTCCGTTGAGCGACGCGTCTTACAGCCACGGCATCGGTGCTGAGGAACGTGCCCGCACTTATGCGAAGTCAGGGGCATTCAGCGACCCTTTCAGCGATCTCGCTCTTGAGGCCGCCCCCGAGCTGATTGCGTCTGCGCTCACACACATTCCGAACGATGATCGGGACTGGGACGATTGGAACCGCGTGGCCATGGCGGCTTGGCGCGCCACCAAGGGCTCTGATGTTGCATTCAACGCCTTCGACGAATGGTCGCGCAAGTCCAGCAAGTACGACGCCAAGAGTACGCGCGAAAAGTGGAGGATGCTGTTCAGATCACCGCCGAGTGAAATTGGCGCGGGGACGATCTTCAAGATGGCAGTCGAAAACGGATGGGTTAGGCCCCGCGCGGCGCGGACAGAATATGGGTTTGGAAATGAAGCCAATTCGAGCGCAGAGACTGATGAGAGTGACGATCAAGCTGACAATGCTGATCCCGACGAACCTGACGAAACGGAGCGGGGGCAGGACGCTGGTGGGGCCGGTCCAGGCGAGAACAGGACTAAGCGCACAAGAGAAGCGTTACCCCTGAGCTATTTCGGAGCGTTTCCCGCAAATGCCAAGAAGCGACCGATCCTGAAAGGCTTTCTCAATAGGGGTGATACCTCAGCGCTGATCGCCCCGCCGAAGCGCGGCAAATCGGCATTGATGACTGAGATCGCCGTCCACTGCGCGGCCGGTAGAGATTGGCACGGGCATGCCGCCGCTGGGACTACCGGCGTGCTGATCCTCGCCTTGGAACGCGGTGACCTCTATCAGCGTCGCCTCGACGCCTATGCACTCCGCGACGGTTACAAGGGATTGCCGATTGCAGTCGCCCGCAAGATCATCGATCTGCTCGACCCCCAATGCGTCAACATCATCGTCGCCACCGCGCGGGAGGCTGAGCAACACATGGAGGTTGCCGTCGGGCTTATTGTGATCGACACCTATTCAAAAGGCGTGGCGGCCGGTGGTGGTGAGGAGAACTCGGCCAAGGACCAGAACCGCGTCGCCGCCAATCTGCGCCGAGTGCAGGAACTGATCGACGTTCACATCGCGTGCGTGGGCCATACCGGCAAGGACCCTAGCAAGGGTGCGCGCGGCAGCAATGCCCATCTGGGGGATGTCGATCTGATGATCCAGATCACGGGCGATGCTGCGACCAAGACCGCCAAAGTGACCGATGCCAATGACCAGCCTGAGCGGGTGCTCGCCCAGTTCCTGCTTGAGGCGGCCGACACCGGCCATGTCGATGATGACGGTGAGGTCGAGGCTGTAGCGATCATCGCGAAGCAGGACGTGTCCAGCCCGGACACTGGCGAAGGCAAGCTGTCGGACAAACAACAGGTGGCCCTGAGCGAGCTATTCAACTGCATCGCGGATGATGAGACCGCGCCGCCCCCAAACAACGTGCACGTCCCGACCGGAGCCAAAGGTGTCACCCTGACGACGTGGCGTAATCGGCTGGCCGCTAGGGGGATCATCAATCCGAAGGGCAACCCGTATCAGGAGTTCCAGCGCATCCATCTGAAACTTCAGAAAGTGGGGAAGATCGGAATTTGGGAGGACTTCGTGTGGCCCGTCACTTAGTTCGAAAGAAGCCGTCACTCGGGTCTCACATCTCACAGCCCCTCACATCGTCTCACATCGAAGAAGATGTGAGATCGCCTTATCTGGTCTCACAATCTCACTCACATCCGCCTCTCTTTAGAGAGGCGGTGGAGTGTGAGACCAAAGGGGGGTGGATGCAGAAACAATATGTGTCGCGCGGCCGGGACGTGACCAAATCGCCCCGGTCTAAGAACAAAGGAGCAAGACTATGGAAGCGAAAGCGTCCCCATCCAAGAAGGGACTGCGCCGCATCTTCAAGGAGCGTCCCGCGCTCAAGGCCGCTCGCGACTTGCTGTTGAAGATTGAGGAAGTTGCCGAGTGGGCCAGCCATGAGGACTGGGCGCTCGACGAATTCGAGCAGCGCATGATCCTCAGGCCAGCAATGTTCTGGGAATACGCGAGAATTGCCGGTGAGGACTTCATCGAGTTCGGGAACAGGTTGAGGCGTGCCATCGAGACATTCAACGTGATCCTCGCGGCGATGCCCAACGAACAGGCAAACTCTTTTCGCCCGCCGTCTCCAACCATCGCAGACGCGTAATCGGCCCGGGTCCTTCCCCGTCGTCGGCCTATGCGGGTCGCGCCCGCGCCCGAGGGGTGGCTAGTGCCAGCAATTTATAAGGGGTTGCCACAACAGCATCCCGCTGAGGGCCGCTTACAAACAACGAACCGAGGAAATCGATCTATACTGGACGAGGCGACGATGTTAAACCTAAAACGTATCATCGAACTGCTCTTGCAGGTGCTTGCGGAGCTGGACTGGACGCCATCGTCCGGCGACGTGATCGACGAGATTGCGAACGGCGGCTTGCTGACCGTCGCGCAGTCGGCGACGATCGGTGAGAACAGCGACGAGACGATCTATCGCTGGATCGAGGATGCTGCCAGCAAGGGGCTGACGCTCGGTTGGAGGAGCGCGACATGGCTGATCGGCACCGCGCGAGTGCTTGACTACGTCGAGAAGCATCAAGGCGGGCTACCGGCGCGGGTTAAGGCCGAGAACCTGCTGAAAAGGTATTGGCCGATCTGGTCGCAGCCTCGAAAGCTGCGTCGGGGCGAGTGAAGGAGTGTGCGACCTCCTGGGAGGGTTGCCGCGATTTCAATCAGCGCGCTTAGCGTGCGGGCTGCCCGTCCATAGCGCGCATGCAAGGAGCTAGGTCAGTCTATCGGACCATTGATGTATGGAGATCACGCGTCTAATCGACGCATTGGAAACTCAGACATGGAGGTCTTTGCTCGGCACCGTTAACCCGCAACCCTCTGGGAGAACACCATGAGGTACCATCTCAATTCATCGTGGATGTGCGGTTGTGTTGTGCTTGCTTTGGCAGTCCCAGCGGCCTCTGTCCCGGCCTTGGCGGAAGAAGGGGGCCAATGGTTCGGTCGAGCCGTTCTGGTCGCCCTTTCCAGCAAGAGCGTGAAGCTGGAAGACAAGGCTGACCATACGGTGTCGGTCACCGAATACGACGGTGCCGTGTTCAATGCTGACGGCAAGTCCTTCCTCGACAAAGCTCGCTATCAGGTCGTTGATATGACGGATGCTGGCTCTTCCAGCGGCGGCCATAAGACCTTCACCGAAGCCGACGGATCGAAGGTCTTTGCCAAGTACGTCCTGAAAGACGCGAAACCGAAAGAGTTCCGCGGTACCTTCGAATTCACTGGCGGCACGGGAAAATATGCAGGCATCACAGGCCGCGGTGAGTACCACGTCGTGTTGGTCAGCGACACGGCCCTATGGGATGAACTCCGCGGCGAGTACAAAATTCCGGCCACCGTCGGAAGTTCGCGACCTGAGCCGACGAAATGAGTAAGCGCAACAGCTAATGGGCGCGCCGCGCGTTCGTGGGCGCTTCGGCGTTTCGCTGCTAGTACCTTAGCGGAAAAGCACGCGCCTGCTCGATACTAAAGCAGACGCGCTTGCCTCAAAAGCGGAGGCGACGGGCTTATTGGTACGTAGGCCCGCCGCCTCATAGCTCGCGAAATGCGCCGAGACGTGGAGCGCGCCACAATAATTTGCCTCGGATGTGGACCGCTCCACGCGCCGCGCCTACGCAAATCACATTGCGCGGCCCTACACTGGCAGGATGAAAAATCCCTTCAGAAAAACCCAAATGCAGAAATTCGAAACCATCATTGCCTCGCTGACGACGCGCGGCGAACAGCTCGCTACCAAGCGTGTGGCGGCACAGGCGGCGTTAGACAACGCCACTAAGGCACGGCAGGAGCGGTTCCTGTCAGGCGATCTCGATGATCAGCGCATGCTCGACAAGTTGCAGGACTCCGTGAACGCGGCAGCCTCCACGCTGTCGGGCATTGACGACGCGCTCGCCGTCCTGGCTCGCGACAAGGCCGAAGCCGAGCGCCAGCTCGCTGATGAACGCGAACGCACCAAACGTGTTACGGCGGCAGACAAGTTGGCTCAGCAAGTCGTCGTCATCGAGGCGGCGCTGCCGGGTTATCTCATGCAGTCGCGCGTTCTCGCCGATGCGCTGTCTGAGATCGCCCATAGGCATTTTGAGAGCGGCCAGATTGCGGGCTGCGTCCAGCACACGGTGGGTGAAGTGGAGGTCGCCGCCAACATTGCGCTGCCGGAACTGAAGGCTGCGCCGGACGCGATCCTCCACGGTCAGCGGGCGATCCCTGACGAGCCTCCTCCTGTGCCGGTCACGCAGTCGCCCGAGCCGCCGACTATGGCGGTGTTCATGCTCCGCAGCGCGCACTATCGCGACCATGACGGCCGCAAACGGTTCGCGGGACAGTGGGAGGATGCCACCATGCCCGTGACGACTGCACAGCTTGCGCTGCGCATGGGGGTGGCGGTACCGGTGGCCGATCCGCGCCGCGCTCAGCTTCGCGGTGCGCGCGGCGGTGACTTCGAACCGCGCGCGCCCGATGTCATCGATCTCGACAACCACGACGACGGCGCGACCGACGCTGGCCTTGATGCCGTTCGGGCGGCAGACTTCCGTGTGGTAGATCGCGGCGGCCCCCGCACGGGCACGATCTCGGTGACGCGGTTGTGACCACGAGAAACGCGCCGCCCGGTTGGCAGGCACACGAAATAGACCGGCGCACCGATGGCTGGATCGGCAGCCAGAGCCGCATCCCAGCGGCCGTCGCGAAGCTGATCGCCCGCGCCATGCCGGACTTGCGCCGCTATTCGGTCGCCGATGTTCGTGCACGGATGCTCGCGCGGCAGCGCATGTACGACGAACTTTCCAAGCTCAGTAATGAATAGCAGCTCCCGATGGTCCGGTGGCGGCGTCGCGATCTTCAGCGCGGCGTCGGTGGCGTCGGTGGAAGGCGGCCAGCTCATCCGTCCGATGAGCTGGCCGCAGGAGTTTTTGCATGACCGATGAGAACACACCGGTTGATGACGAGCGCGACGAATACGATGATCTGCTCGCCGAGCTTGGCCGCACGGAGGACGAGGACGAGCGCATTGCAGTTCATGAAGCCGGTCACGCCGTCGCCGCGCGCCTGCTCGGCAAGCCGCTGGGTGGAGCGACGATCAATCCCGATCCGAACGGGCAGTATGGTGGTCTCGTGTGGGGGCCGCGTCACAGCGTGGCGTTCGGCAATGATGACAGCGACGATAGCGTGCCGGAACTGTGCGACAATCTTCGGAATTTGATGCCGCAGGATGGTGAGGTTCGCGGCGATGCCGCCGATGTCTATCTGCACGCACACGACCGCTGCATCGAGCTGGCTGCGGCAAGTGTGGCCGAGCGCATGCTTTTGCCAGGTGAGCCCGTGCCGTCCGTTAGCGACGTTGAGCAAGCGGTTGCGCTCGCGTCACTGGTCTGCAAGTCGGCTGAGGCGGTCGAACGCTTCCTCGCATTCTGCGAACAACAGGCACACGACCTGCTGCGCCCGCATGGCCCTATCATCATGGCGCTGAGTGTCGTGCTAGCCCAAGTGAAGCACGGCTTCTCGCTGGACCCGCGGGCACCCGCTGTTCCCGGTGGGTAGCTGCGACTTACCGATTATCATGAGGAGTTACCGAACACTTTGAGCCTTCACGCCATTGCACTAACCCGCGCAAGGCCGTAACCGGCGATTAGTGACTGCGCGAGGTGATTTGTATGGCGACGCTGTTATTGAAGCGCGATCTGGCTGGTGATTTTTTCGACCCGCTTGCGGCTTTCCCAGACATCCCTTCTGTGTGGAGCGGCCCGCATGTCGCGATGCGGATCGTCGAAGGCTTCGCGACGTTGCGGCTGATGCCGCACGGTGATCGCGTTGGCACGCGCTCCGCTTGGCCGTCGTATACGTATGAGTTCGCCGATCTGATCGCCCAGCAGGAGCAAGGCGAGCTGGAACGCACGATGGCGATCCAGAACCGTATTCGCATTACGCCGAGTGCTCGCGACGTCGAGCGTGCGCTGAACTCCACTTACTGGCCGACGAAGTATCTTTATGCCGAGCAGCCGGAGTTGTGCGAGGGCGTCAACGCGGTCGCACAGGCTCATGGGCTGGAGCGCGACGCGGGCTGGGTCGCTCGCAAGCGCGGGGGCTATGCGGATGCGTGGCGAGAGCGGCATGACCGTGGCTGCGAGATCATTGCGGCGGCGCTCATCAAGGATCGTGTGCCGGTGTTTTGACTGGCAACATTTCCATTGGACCACATGCTTGCTCAGGAGGCGTAATGGCCGCCCGCCAAGGTCACCCGAGCTGACATCGCGCGTGATCCGCGCCGCGAAAATTGTCATCGACGTGAGCGGCCAAATGCGGATTTACCTCCGCCCGGCCCCGCCGACCTTGGTGGCAGGAGTCAAATGATACCGTCGAATGGCAGATGTCGGTCCCCGCAACCACTCGACAATGTACGTCGGGAGAAGCCGACATTATATTGGGTAGTGAGAGGATCACCATGGATGGCAGTGACGACGCCTGGCAGGCGTTCATCGAGTTCAGCAAGCGGGGATTTGTCCCCGGCGATGACCGTGAGCGTTGGGATATGGAAACGTTCCCGCCTAAGAAGAAGCGCATGCGCAAGCCGCGCATGACGCTTGCGCGCGCGATGCAGCAGGCGAGCGACGCCGGAGTTGCAGTGAACGGCGCCACCGTCAATGCAGACGGCAGCGTGACGTTGCTTTTTGGTGAGGCCGCGCCACAGCGCAATGGTGCGACGGGTAGCGAGTGGGACGAGGTGCTGCAATGAGGTGGAAGCTACCGAAATACGTCAACGCCTACACCGACCGAACCGGCACGCCGCGTTTCTATCTTCGTCGTCGCGGCCAACGGCTCGTCCCGTTACCGGGGTCACCATGGTCGGAGGAATTCCAGCGCGCCTATCAGGACGCCATGTCTGGTGCACCTCAAGTGATTGACACCGCAGCAAGCCCGGAACTGTTGCTGCGCTGATCGATCAATATTTGAACTCCGGCACCTTCCGCCATTTCGCCGCCGAGACGCAACGCACCCGGCGCAACATCCTGCTTCGGTTCGCCAAGGAGCATGGCAGCAAGCGCACGGTGACGCTACGGCGCGAGCACATTGTCGCGCTAGTCAACGGAAAGTCTGCCAAGCGCTTTGCCGGGCGTAACTTTTTGAAGACGATGCGCGTCCTCATGACTTTCGCCATTGAGAACGGCGCGTTGCGCGAAAATCCGACCGCCGGTGTGAAGAATTTGTCAGGCAAGACCGATGGCTATGCGACTTGGAGCGAAGAGCATATCGCAATGTTTCGCGCGCATCATCCAGTCGGAAGTCGCGAGCGGTTGGCGTTGGAGCTGTTACTGTGCACCGCGCAGCGCCGCAGCGATGTTGTGAAGATGGGAAGGCAGCATCTGCGCAAGACCAAGGATGGTACGCTGATCGATGTGCGGCAGCAGAAGACTGGCACTTCGCTGGCGATCCCCGTGCATCCTGATTTGCACGAGGCATTGGATGCGATGCCGACCGACAATATGACATTTCTCACGACGCATCAGGGGAGGGGCTTCAGCGCTGCCGGTTTCACCAACTGGTTTCGCGATGCCTGCAAAGCGGCCGGATTGCAGAAGGGATTTAGCGCGCATGGTCTGCGCAAGGCGGCATGTCGTCGTCTTGCGGAAGCCGGATGCAGTGCCAACGTCATTGCCGCGATCAGCGGCCACAAATCCCTTGATGAAATTGAATTGTACACGCGCGCGGCCGATCAAGTGCGAATGGCACGTGAAGGTATGGCCGCGCTCGTCAGACAGAACGCGAACACAAGGTGACTAATCGGAACACCCGTTAGTCAAATCGGAGAAATAGGCCAACGATTACAAGGCCCGAAAACCGAAGTGGTGGGCCCGGCAGGACTCGAACCTGCAACCAGACCCTTATGAGCGGCCTAGCCCCTACAAGAATATCGATCGACTGCGGTGAACTCCTGTCGGAGGATGTGGATTTCGAGCTGATAGATCTCGCTCTTGAGAAAGCGCAGCTCGGATTCCAACCTTTCCTCTCCGACATCCCGATACCAGGACTTCGGGCGGCCGTCGGTGCCATCGTTCCAATGGTAGCCGCGGGACTTCAGAATACCCTTCAGCTCGAACGGCGACCCCTGCGCCCAGACCCGGACGGTCTTTCGCCGCGCGCGCTCGAGGAGGTCTGCCAGAACGGTCGTTGAGCTGCGAGAAAGATCCCGGGTCAGCAAGGTCAGCAGGGCATGGCAATCGTCGACCGCACGATGCGCATCGTAGAAGAGACCGCTGGCCGCCAGCAGGTGCTCGAGCTTGGCGCTTGCGAAGCCAAGTTCTTTCCACGTGATGCCGCTAGACGAGCAAGCCCATGGCTTGTGCACGAAGACCGGCCAGAATCTCTCAGCAAATCTTCGATCGAACGAGGCGTTGTGGGCGATGACGATGTTCGCGTCGGCCGCAAAACGATCGACTACGAGCGGGTCGATCGCTTGGTCGGCAACCATCTCATTGGTGATGCGGGTCAGCGCCGTGATCTCGGGAGCGATCGGAGACGACGGCTCCTGCAGGGCCTGAAAGGTGTCCACGACCCCCAAAATCTGATCGTCGGCCGAATAGGCGAATTTGATCATGGCCAGCTCGATGACCTCGTCCCGAGCGGTATCCAGACCCGTGGTCTCGACGTCGAGCACGATGCCGATCTTCATGCCGCTTTCAGGACTAAAATCGGCGATGTGCGGCGCGATGCGACGCAGCACTCTGTACTGTCCGGTTGCCTCCAGCTGCTTCGCTAGTGCCTCGTTGTCTTTGCTCTGCATGGTCCTCTTTCTTACATTCGAGTGAGCCGGGTCTCCAGCGGGCAGATGTTAGTCAGGACAGGGAGTGGCTGACTCGCGGGCGAGGACGGCCGGTGTCGGCGCGAGCGGGTTGGCGGAAATGATCGCGGCGATCTCGACCTGATCGAGATAGCCGGCAACGAACAGGGCCTCCGCGAGTGCGTCCAGCGACCGGTCGTTCTGCTCGAGAAGAGCCAGCGACTTGGCGTAGGAGCGCTTCAGGGTGTCGTTGGTTGCCGAACGGAGCGGCCCGTTCATGAGCAGATGGGCGTCAGTGACTTGGCCCTCGCTGAGCGTCACGAGACCCGTATGTCCGTATCCATACGCACTCTCGATTCTCAGCGCCAGGCTTGTCGCGCGCGCCAGATCGCATTCCGCTGACGTTCCGCCGGCGCCGGTCGTTGCCTCGCCGAGCTTGAGCTCTTCCGCGGCCCGCCCGGCTAAGATCGTCATGAGAAGCCTTTCGAGATAGTCGCGCGTCGGGAGCTGAAGTCGCGCCGGCGCGCTCTGCGCAAAGCCGCCGTCGCCCCCGATCGAGAGCGATTTCGGCGTGGCGGTGCCGAGCGCCAGGTGCGCGATCGCGTGTCCGGCTTCGTGGTAGGCGATGCAAAGGCGAAGATCTTGCGGAAGGTCGGGCTTTCCATCGCGGACCACGCGGATGAGATCTTCCTCGGTGAGATCCCTGCCGGCCTTGCGCGCAGCCAAGCGGGCCATGCGGACCCACTTTTCGACGTCGGCACCGGTGTGACCGCGAGCGGCAAGTGCTGCCTTGCGCAGGTCGGCGCCGATACAATCGGGGCCGAGGTGCGTCCTGAAAATGCCCATCAAGCCCGCGACGTCCGGCAGTTCGACCTTGATATGATGATCGAGGCGTCCGGCCCTGATGAGCGCCGGGTCCAGACGATTAGGATCGTTGCAGGAGGCGCACACGAAGACGCCCTCAACCCCCTCGAAGCCCTGCATGCACTCCAGCAGCACGGCAACGATTGCATTCCACCAGGAGTGGTCTTTGCCGTCTCCGCGCGCAGGGATAGCGTCGCACTCGTCGATGTATATGATAGCGGGGCGCCGCTGAAATGCCTCCGCAAACGTGGCTCGGATGCAGGAGGTCACGTCTCCGAGGTGACCGGATTTATGTGACTGAAATTGCGCATAGCTTGTGGCAATGAAGTGAACGTTAGGCAACTCGCGGGCCAGGGAGCGCATCAGCGAGGTCTTCCCGGTGCCGGGAGGGCCGGACACCAATAGGCCGTGCGGACATTCACTCCATGGGCGCGTTCCAGCGAGATACGCCCGCATCGAGTCGACCACGTCCATGCAGTAGGACTTCGCCTCGCCCAAGCCCGAAAGTTCGGCAAGCGGAGGTACGTCGTAGGAGACCCCGGGCTCGACGAGGCGTTGGAGACGTTCAAGCGAACGTTCGGCGCCGATCTCGTCGCGCACGGCGATCGCGAGGTCGTTGATTGTCGCACGGGCGGCCACCGAAGCGTCGATGGCGACGGGCCTCGTTCCCGTGACGGCTTCTATCACGTCGGCAAGGACCGCGGCATCGATGGGCGGAACTACGACGCGATACTCGGCGAGCCGGAGCAAGCTCTTCGGCAACTTGCCGAACGGCGTTCCTATTCCGATGGTCGCGCAGCGCAAGCGCATCGCAATTGCGAGGGCTTCATCGTCTTCCTTGGACGAGGTCTTCGATTTCGTCGGCTCCGTGAATACGACCGCGGATCCTCCCGCTCGGGTCACATGGCTGCGATCGTCGAGGTCGTCGCCGTCGATCAGGGGCGTATCGTTCGCGAGCAGAAGTCGCAAGAAGCGACGCACCGGCTGCACCAAACCTGGGTGGGGCACCTGGATGACGATGACGGCGTCTGGATCCAGCATTCCGGCCAGCGCGTCGCGCGAGGTCTCGAAGGCGCGGCCAAGAAGGACGGCCACAGTGGCAAGCTCGGGGCTGCAGGACCTTACGGGAAGAGGCAGATCGCCGCCGTCGTCGGAGACGAGTTCATGGTCCTCGTCCGGGATGGGCTGTCGCAGCCGCGAAAATCCCGTGCCGCGAGCGCGGTCGACGAACACTTGCTGCAGGGGCCTGGTCGACGCGGCGAGGGCACGCAGGTTCATTCCTGCACCTCGCAGGTCGGCGCCTTCGTCTCGACCGCGAGCCAGCTCTTCTCGTCGATATGCTCACCGGACAGCAACTTGGCAGCGAATGCGCCGCTGCGACAGTGGAAACCGACGTTCAACGTCATCTTGTCCGGAGTCCGGCTGCCCGGACCGATCCACTTCGCGGCCTCGAGCAAATCGCGGCGCCGCCGGTGGTCGTACGACAAATCGCCCCGCGTACGGCGCGCGTAGTCGGAGCCCGGCATGACGTAGAAGCGGTCGTTCCAGCCGTAGCCAACAGACTCCAAATCTCGACAGTCCAGTCGATATTGAACGCCCTTCCGAGGAACGAGGGTCATCTCTTCTTCCGTCATCGCAACCATTTCGTTGCGATCCGTCGTCACGGAAAGGCGCAGGCGCAAAGTGGGCGGATTCCGGCGTGCCATCTCGATCCGCGTGAAGCCGGCCACCAACAGCAGGGTCTCGGCGTGAGCGACCAACTGCTCTAGATCGTCCGCGATGCCAAGGCCACGGCCCATAGGGAGTCCGGAATTGGCGAGCGGAATGTTGAGATCGGTGCAGATGCCGATCAATCTTGCTTCCACGTAAGGCGCCGTGACCTTGTCGAAGGTGGCGCCCTCGGCGATGACGACGTAGATGATGGTGTTCGCGCTGATGGCCTTGCCGAGGCGTTCTCCGAACTTTCGCTCGCCGTCTCCGTGACCGATGTAGGTCTCCTGGCTGCTGGCCGGTGAGGGGTCGTCGATCACATAGACTACGTAGTCCCAAGGCGTCACGCGCTCCCTCAGGCGCGCAAGCTCGGAGAACGGCATGACGAGGACAGACAGCCTGGAACCGGCTGACTTGACCAGCCGCATCCCGCTCGCGCTGCCATCGATGAAGACGGTCGTAGCCGTGAAGCCGCGCCCGGGGGCGTTCGTCGGGGCCGTGATGAGGTCGGATTGCGTCACTTGCGGGTCTCGAATGTAAATGTGCGACATATGAGATATATCCCATATGTCTCATTTAGCAAGAGGGCCTCTGTCGTTCTCGACGCCCATCCGGTGTAAGGTTAATCGGTTTTCGATTCGGAGCCCTCGGTGGCCGGCGACAAGATACCTACGGGGCGCATGATCAGGGCTGGTAGAGCGCTGGTCGGAATGGAGCAGCTCGATCTCGCGCGCGAGATCGATGTCGATCGACGTACCGTGTCTCGACTAGAGGCCGATGAGGAAATTCCGGTCAACCCGCTGAAAATTGCGACGTACCGGAAGATGCGCGACGCTCTCGAGCGTCATGGTGTCGTGTTTCTCTATGGGGGCAAGAATCATGGAGTAGGCGTCGCGCTCAAGGACTGAGCGCCGCCTTCAGGGCCCGGCTCCGTGCATTCGATGAGCTTCTTGAACCAATGAAGGTCGATGACTTGCCTTACGCGCGCGACCTCTTCGGGATCGGCGGCCGGCACGACGACGCGGCGGCCGGCATTGGCCCTGGCGTAGTGCTGGCTCGCGGTCGCGTCGGTCCCGTGCCCCATGAGAGCCGCGATGGTCGCCAGCGCGTCGAGACGCTCAGCGTCGGCCTGCCCCCTGCACAGGAAATGCGCCTTCCACGCCGCGACCGCGAGGTGGCGGGTCGTATAGAGGGTCGGCCACTCGGTGCGATCCGGCCATAGCTCGCGCGTGACTTTCCACAGCAGCCTGCCGACCGTGTTCAACAGTCGCTGATAGCGACTGCTGCGCGCGATACGTATCCACGCCAGGATGTCGTCGGCGGTCTGCAGGTCGAGCTCGGCGAAATACAGGGTGCGCTGCGCGCGTCGGTTGGTCGCCTTCGCGTTGGCGACGACGAGCATCCAGGCGAAGCCGTCGCGAGTCGAGCGGCGAAGCTCGGCACCGGGCCACTCGCAAGGCCGCAGGCCGGTGAGCGTGCCGACCTTCAGATACAGCACGAGGTGTGCTTGTATTTGGAGCGCTGCTCGAGTGCGGTCTGCTCGATGAGCGCCAGGTCGCCGTCGGCGAGCTTCTTTGCCTTCGTGCTCGAAGTCTTGATCTCTATCCGAGCCGGCTCCTCGGTGACAGCGGCTATGGCTCGGCCGAGATGCTCGCCTGGCTGCTCTATGAGCGCGGCATCGAGCCGCACGTTACAGTCTTCGACAAATCGGCCCGCACAGATGGGATCTTCTCGCGCGACGACTTCACCTATGACCATGCCGGGGACATCTATCGTTGCCCTGGTGGCAAAGTTCTTACCACGACCGGAACGTTGGTGAATGATGGTGCCACCATGCTTTACCTCGCCAGCAAGCGCGATTGTGATCGATGCGCATTGAAGGCTCGGTGTTGCCCCAAGCAGGCTTCACGGAGAGTGCCGCGCTCGAGCTACGAGGGCGCTCGCGACATGGCGCGCCAGATCGCGAGATCCTGGGAGGGAGGCACCTCGCGTCGGCTCCGCAAGAAAATCGAGATGTTGTTCGCGCACCTCAAGCGCATTCTCAAGCTCGACCGTTTGCGTTTACGAGGTCCAAACGGCGCGCGTGACGAGTTCATCCTCGCAGCCACCGCCCAGAACCTTCGAAAGATGGCAAAGCTAATCCCGATGCCCAGCCGAGGCTCGCATAGGGGCGGTTGAGCAGTTCGGCCACGTCGCGACGAAGCTATTACAACTAAATACTGCCGGCCTTTTTCAACGGAATCGACCCATAGCTGAACTTTCAGGGGCTAGATTTCAGGTTTGTAGCGGTAAGGCCGTGAGGCGCACCGGGATAGTAGATAGAAGTCGGTCTCGGAGAAGGCTTTGACGCTATCATAGGAATTCTTAAGACCGGACTGCATGCTCCATGCCAGAACTGATCTAAGATCCCTTGCGAGACCTTCGCGCCCGGTCTGTTCGCGCCATAGAACGCAATCGCACCGCGGCAATGAGGACAACTTTCTTAACGCGGTCGGTACCATGCCGTCCGATGTAGCGCGCAACTTCGCCGCCGCCTGTCGAGTGACCGACGAGTGTAATGTCACACAGATCGAGCGCTTCAGGCGAGGCGCGCCTCGGCCGCATCGGTTTCGACGAATGGCTCCGCCGCTCACAGGCAGCAGCTTGATCCCGCATCGGAGGTAAGCCCAGTCCATCCGAGCGGTCCCGGGCAACGAACGAAAGAGGCGGACTATGACGATCAAACTCGTTACGTTGGTTCTTCTGTGCCTCATGATCGGTACGGCGGTGGCTCAGGAGCCTAAGGTCACGTCACTCATGTCTAAGGATCTTCCGGAGAATCCCGGCAGGGAGGCTCTGATGATCACAGTCGAGCATGCGCCCGGCGGGTCGAGCACTATCCACTGACACAATGCACATGCGTTTGTTTACGTGCTGGAAGGCTCCGTCATGATGCAGCTGAAGGGTGGACCACAGGTGACACTGACACCAGGACAGACCTTCTATGAAGGCCCTGATGATGTTCATGTCATCGACCGGAACGCAAGCGGCACCCAGCCGGCGAAATTCCTGGTGCTCTTGATCAAGGACAAGGGCGCCCCGGCGCTCGTGCCCGCAGAGTGACTGTTACAACCAAGTACTCAGCAGGGTCTTCGCCGGCTTAGGCTCCGGCTCCTCTACCGCGAGCAGGTCGATCATCTCGCGCCCGCGCCGCACCGGCGTACGAGCGAGCACGCCAACAACGGGGACTTTCCATGATCCTAGGGATGTCAGTGGGCGCCTTCACAATCTTGCACGTCTTTATCACCCTTGTCGCAATCGGAAGTGGACTGATCGTTGTGGGCGGGATGTTTGCCTCGAACACGTTGCCGGTCACAACCGCACTTTTTCTCTTCACAACGGCGCTCACCAGCTTGACTGGATTTCTTTTTCCCATCCAGGGCTTCACGCCGGCTTTGGGTGTCGGAATTGTGGCTTGTGTGATCTTGGCCGTCGCGCTGTTTGCTTTGTACAAAGAGCACCTGGCAGGCGCATGGCGCTGGATCTACGTAATCACCGCTGTTGTGTCGCTTTATCTTAACGTCTTCGTTTTGGTCGTGCAGGGCTTCGTGAAGGTTTCGGCTCTCAATGCGTTGGCACCGATGCAGACCGAACCACCCTTCGCGGTCACGCAGGCCGCTGTGCTGGCCATCTTCATGCTGATTGCTCTGATCGCCGTCATTAAATTCCGACCCCCTCAAGCGCAGATGTAACAGTTTGCGATGTCCGTTGTTGTGAAGGGTTTCGGATGCCGGCCGCTTGAGACACGGCGCGGCAAGTTCGGCGGCCGGCGTCCGAAAGCCTCCAAGGGAGATGCTATGGGGCGGGCGGCGAGGATATTGCATCCATCGTTGCTGATGTGAACCGATGGAGCGCCCCATGCAGAAGTTGAACGACCTGAGCCGATCCTCGAACCCCCTCGATCCGGACGGCACACTGATCGCCGTTATCGAACTGAGCTTGTTGAGTTGGCTCGTCGCCGGCATCGTGCCTGGCGTCGAACGCCAGCCGTTAAAGAAGCTCGCGGTCGACGAGAACGCCTTGCTGAAGTTGCTGCATCGATGGCGAGAGGAAGCGGCGAAGGCAGGACATCGGATCAAACGCATTGCTGTCGCCTTCGAGGCCGGCCGTGACGGCTTCTGGCTGGCGCGCTGGCTCAGGGCGCGCGACATTGAGGCCCACGTCATTCACGCATCGAGTGTGGCGGTATCGCGCGAGCACCGGCGCGCCAAGACCGATCGGCTCGACACCGAGCTGCTCAAACGCTCTTTTCTCGGTTGGCTGCGCCGCGAGCGTGATCACTGCAAGATGGTGGCGATTCCGACAACCCAGGACGAAGATGCCAAGCGGCCCAACCGCGAGCACGAGAGCCTCGTCGGCGAGCAAAGTCGGATCGTCAACCGAATGAAAGCAACGTTGATCCGGCTCGGCATCCGCGGCTTCAATCCCAAGCTGAAGAAGGCCGCCGAACGCCTTGATGGCTTGCGCACCCCCGAGGGCGAACCGATCCCGCCCAACACGCGGGCTGAGCTGCGTCGCGACATGGCGCGCCGGCGGCTCGTCAGTGATCAGATAAGGCAGATCGAGCACGCTCGCCTGGAGCGTCTCAAGCAAGCGCCCAGTGATGGACCACACGCGATGGTGCGCCTGTTGGCGCGGGTGATCGGGGTTGGTGTCGAGACCGCCGACATGTTGCGCGGTACACATGACCGCTGGCCATAATGCCCTCCAGCCGGTGCGAACCGGCTCGGCTCAGGACGGCTATTGTTTCGTCACCGACGGCCTGAAGGCCGGCGACAAGGTCGTGGTCGAGGGCTTCCAGAAGTTTGCAGCCGGCGATAAGGTCAAGGCGCAATCCTGGGCCGAGGCTGCTGCGAACATCCGGCAAGCCCAAGCAGTGCGGTAAGGCGCTATGCCTAGCTCCGCCGTCGACAGGCCAGTCTGCCCTTTCTGCGATTAGGCTGAGGGGCCCCTGCCCGAAGATCTAAAACCGCGCGGGTGGCCCGGGTCAAGGACATGGCGGATCCAAGGGCTATACCCTCGGGGACTGCTCGCTGCGGATACTGTTGGTGCTGCTGCGGGCTGGCGGCGCCGCCTACGATCCGGCCAGCTTCGTCTGCCCGTAAAGAAGGCCGGCCGGCTTTCTTGGGCCAAAGCTAAGACTGGTCCTAGGACTAGTCTAGTTGCTGGCTGCGGCAAGACCTCCCCGGGCCCGATATGCCGGTGCTGCTGAGAACGGGCATCGAGCTGTTGCCGCCGTGGCGGTAAGGACCCGGCCTTTGGGATTATCGGAGACGGCATGCCGTCGGGCGCGCTGGCCGGATTCCTACAACAATGTCACGGCACCTACGCAGGAGCCGCCTGGGCGTGGAGAAGCCCGGAAGTAAAAACGGCCTTAACCATACTTCCCTCGAGAGTTTGGCCTGCTGAACAGATCACCCCATATATGCCATGTCCACCGCCCCCGAGGGCGGTCGTGCGGGCCATGGAGAGGCTCGTCGGAAGTTTCCGATCCGGGGTCACTCAGTGGCTGAAGGCGGTGAAGGCTTCTCCAGCAATTGGCCTTCATTCCGGCAAAACGGCTTCGCGCACCCCCTGAAAAATCTGAAACGAGCCTCCGGCACGTCGATCGGCGCGTAGCAGTCTGCTCGCGCGAGGCGATTGACGCGTCGGCGGCCAAACCCAGGGAGACTGGTCTCGGGACTAGTCCTGCAAATGGCCTCACACGCCGGCGCTCAAACGACTTCTGGAAACGGTCATGACACCCTTGGCCCGGGATCGAACCCGTGCGACGAGGCAAAGTTCGACGAAATGCTCGCGGAATGGGGATTGGAGCCGGCCAAGGCCTATATCCGGGTCGCGCGAGAAAAGAAAAAAGCCTCGAAGGCGACGATCGACAAGCGCGCGTACCGAGCCCAGCGAAAGTCGTTGGGATTCGGGCAATACGTCGTCGAGGTACCGGACGACGACGCCGCCAAGTATACTGTGTATGCGGTGGCGCAGTTGCTCGTCGACGACAAGGACAACGCTAAAAACATGCGCTCGATCATCTCGTCAGTCGTGTCAAATTCGGCGCTGCTCAAGGTCTCCGAGGGCCTTTCCATGTCGTCAATCGATCCCTCGACGATCGCCGAGATGATCGAACAGGGGGATTTGGCCAGGATCGCAGATATCCATTCGGTGTATCCTGCGCTTCTGGGCGACTTGTCGCGCTTGGTGACGTCCAATGAGGCATTCGTCTCGGCCTTGGACTGCCTCGTTCGGCATGCGGGCGACGTCGGTGCCGGATCTGCCAACGGGTTGTTGGATGCAGCCGTCGTGGCGTCCGGCCGCCGCGACATTGTCCGGTTCATCGAGGCTCGCAAGCGTGGAGGCCTGCGGGCTCGCTTGTTGTCCTGGATCCTCGGAGGCACGGATTGATCATTGCCGGACCGCGTTGAAGGTTAGCGAAGTCGGTTCCGCATGAGGGCCAGTCGTCTTACTGACCTGATCGAAGATCTCGAACGCATCATTGTTTTTCGACCTCGCTGCCCCTGATGATCAGCGCCAGTGTCGGGGGCCGGGTCGCCCCGCAGCTTGTGCGCGGAAAACCGCTGACGGATGCGCGCGACTTCGGCGGGGTCGGGCGCCGGTACCGGGAAGCTGCTTCCGCCGCCATGGGCGCGCGCGTAGTGCGAGGTGGCGGTCGCATCCGAGGCGTGGCCGAGCAGCGCCGCCACGACGGCGAGCCCGTGCAGCTTCTCCTCCTCGTTCGTGGCGGTCTCGACGTAGGTGGCCTTGAATCGCGCCGCTGCGGCGTGACGCACCGACGACAAAGTAGGGTGCTTGCTCCGGCGCCCAAACAACTTCTTCGTCACGCGCCGCATCAGTGCGGCCAGTGTGTCTTCCAGCGTGCCGTAGCGACGAGATCGTCGGGGAGTTCCTTCCAGCGGAGCGTACGGATCTCGCCATGGCTCCGGTTATTTCCACGCTTGCCGTTGGTGAAGGTCAGCTCCCAGCAGTAGCCCGGGACAGTGCTGGAACGGAACGTTGCGGTCGGCCATTCGACGAACCTTGCGCCGGTCAGCTCGCCGCAATCGAGCACCGCGACGAGCAGTTCGGCATTCTCGCTGGTGGTGGCCAGGGCAGCGTGGCGGATCCGGGTCGTGTCGCTCTCCACGTCTTTCTTCTGCTTCCACTGCGACGTTTTCGGCACTCCGTCCGATTCCTGCTGGGACTTCCACGTGCGGAGCATGTTGATTGCCGTGCCAAGGAGTGCGGCGCGCTCCGGCTTGTACAGTGCTGCTTCGGTCATGGTGAAGATCAGAGCGGCCCGAAATTGCCGGACAGCAGAGGGGCCCAACTTCCTCGCCATTACGGCCTTTGCGAGCGCGATGGGGCCAAGCTTGCGACCGGCTGCCGTATTCACGGCCTCGGCCATCTGCGCTGAGCGCACACGGTAGTCCTGTTCGGTGTCGGCGGTACGGGTACGAGTCGGCATTGAAGCTCCTAGTCGGTGCAAGGCGATTGCAGCCGGGGTTTGTGTATGGCCGTGGCGGACCTCTGAGTGGTCCGCCGGCGGCGACGAGCTTGCTCATTCAGGGGCCGTTGGCAGAGCGCATTACCGGCGTCGCCCATGCCAGAGGTACGGCAGGCTCCTGAAAGTGTCGAAAAGCCTGCCAGAGGTCTGGCATGAAGTGTCGTGGTGCTGCGGTTTACGTTTCGTCTGCGTGGGTACCGTTCGAGAGGCCAAAAAGCCGGCCAAGCCGATCAGATGTTCGATCTCGCCGCGAAAGCGGATACGCCGGACAGTAGGGCTGGAGAGAAGGCTGGTTACGTAAGCGGGTGGAAGAGGGCGGTGCCGACGATAGTATCGCAGGACGTAGGCTGGAGCCTGGGCGCGGAGCTGCCGACGCTGGTGCAACAGGAACGCCACCCGGCGGGACAGCCTACCCGACGGAATTGCCATCCTGCAGCTCCACGGCCGTGGCGAGGGCGATACCGCTCCGGCGCCTCCACAACGCCAGCTCCGAGGCGCACGCGGCGGCGCGGAAGACGTCGATCCCGAGCCGGCGGGCGAGCGGCTGGACCTCCGTCATCATGGCGGTGGCCACGTCGAGGCCGGCGTCGGCGCAGATCTCGAGCGCCCTGCCGTTCACCTGCGGGATGGTGACGATCGGGATCTCGCCGGCCACGGTCTTGAGGCGAGCGAGGCACTCGGCCTGTTCGGAACCGCTCGGGAAGTCGAAGCCACCGGCGCGGCCGGAGAGCACCAGCGAGCGCTGCAGAGCGGGCGCGACCTGGGCTAGGCCCTTCAGATAGCGGCTGCCCTGGTTCATGGATTCCGCGGCGCAGGTCGCGAGAACCATCGACACGCCGTGAAGGCCGAGCGAAGCGAGCGTGGTGTCGAAGGCGGTGGCTGCGATCACGTCGAGCCTGTGCGCGGCGGTGCCGCCAGCCCAGTCGACGATCACCGCGCCCCGGCTTTCGGGGATCTTGACGAGCACGACCCAGAGCTCGGTCAGCACGCCGCTCAAGCCGCCGGTGCGGGTCGCGGCCGACGCGAACGTCTCGGTCGGGATGAAGATCTCCTGGTCGGCGGCGCCGGTTTCGGCGACCCGGCGACGGCCACTCTCGATCGTGACGAGCGTCGCCGGCCGCCCCGTTTCGCGGTAGTGGTGGCAGAGCCGGTGGGCGATCGTCGTCTTCCCGACCGACGTCGCGTCGGCGACCACCTCCACCAGATCCGCGAGCTTGTGCTTGTTCTTCGTGGTCTCTTTCCTAGTCATCGTGTTGGCCGGCATGGTTGCTCCTGAGCTGATCGAGACGGTCCGCGGCGTTGCGGGTTGTCGTCGGCAGCCTATGCGCCGACGGATTCGGAAGGCCGAATTCGGGAAATCTGCAGGTGCGGGTTTGAGGGAGCAGCCGCCGCCCGCTCGGCGGCGATCGCGCCGGTCGTCGTGAAGCGATCCGCAGGGCGCTGCAGGGCGTTGCCGCCGGCTGCCGCGACCTGCATGTCCGTGCCGGGGCGTGCAGGCACGGACCCGAGCGGACGGGCTGTCCGAAACTGACATCGAGGCGGTTCAGGACCATCTCGCCATGCTCCGCGTCAACGAGTTGATTCCGACCAAGCATCACATCCTTCGG
>NZ_JADPKE010000074.1:0-49884 GCF_023073795.1 Bradyrhizobium sp. 159
CGGACCGCGAGCCTCTCTTCCTGGTAGAGCCGGAACAGTTTCTTGTGGTTGACCAGATAGCCCTCCCGCCTGAGCAGAACATGCAGGCGCCGATAGCCGAAGCGACGGCGCACCTCGGCAATCGCTCTCATGCGTTGGCGTAGGGCCGCGTCGTCCGCCCGGGTCGTCCGATATCTGATGGTCATGCGGCAACAGCCGATGGCTTTACACGCCCGCCGTTCGCTCATCCCGTGGGCGTCCACGAGATGGGCGACAGCTTTCCGCTTCCCCGCGGGCGTCACCACTTCTTTCCCAGGAGGTCCTTTAACGCCGCATTGTCCAGCATGGCGTCGGCCAAAAGCCGCTTCAGCCGCGTGTTCTCATCCTCCAGCGTCCTCAGCCGCTTGGCCTCCGAGACCTCCATCCCGCCAAATTTGGCTTTCCATTTGTAGATGCTGGCATCGCTGACGCCGTGCTTCCGGCACAGATCGACAACCGACACGCCAGCCTCGTGCTCCTTCAAAATCCCGATGATCTGCTCTTCCGTAAAGCGGCTGTGCTTCATGCTCTGGTCCTCATATGGGCCAGAGCGAACTTCAATCTGGATTAAGTCCAGGGGGCAAGGTCAAGTGCGATTGGTTGCGGCGTCGGTTACTCGGCCGCGGAGGCTCTTGCTCGACCCGCGTTTACCCTAAGCACCACCAGAACGGCGGTTACACTTGTGACAGTTACAGCGGCCGACCTGGGCTTCAAGGGCGAGACGGTGCCGTTGCGGCAAATCTACGAACTCGCGCAGCAACTGGGCTTCGGGCTTGCACCGCCCGAAATCGCCCCGCAGCTTAGACTTCAATATCTGGACCAGCCTGTAGGTGAGTTTCTGGTGATCGGGATGAACCCGATCCGGACATGGACTGGTGAAGAAGTCATCCTGCCCGTGGCAAATGGCGGAGCGGGCCTCATTCTCATCGGCCACGATGGTCGCCTCGATGCGGAGATACCTGTGACCTCCCGCTTCGTGTTCCTGCGCTCCTTGCCCATGGCGCCAGCGGCGCTGATTCGAAACTGACTGTCCAAGATGGCCGAGGTGATAAAATGCTGGCGATCCAATGCGATGAAGTACGTTGCGGTTCCATTCTGTGCACTGCTGCTGTTCACGACCGCGATACTTGCGCGAGATGACGGGCGCTATGCGAACTCCCCGCTGAAGTCGTGGTTCGAGGGTCACCGCGGGGACATACGACATGGTAGCGGCCTTCCATTCCCACCGGCTGCCGGGACGTATTCTAGGATCCAAGGGCGCCCTAACCGCCCCGTCGGCGTTCTCCCTTTCTGAATCAGCGATCAAGGACTCGCGGACTATTCAGGCCATTCGAGCCGTTAGCCCGACCCCGAGAATTGAGTTCTGTGTCGGGATTTTAGGCGGCGAAGCGCGAGCTCGAACGCGGTCTGCTCCGCCCAGACCCGCAGCGTCGGCTTGCGGGCGTTCTCGAGCAAGAGCGCGAGCGCCGGCGCCCGGATGGCCGGTAGCTCCAACCCGAGAACTTCCAGCAGAGCATGACAATCGTCGACGGCCCGGTGCGCCTGGTGGAAGAAGCCGGCGCCGTTCAGCAGATATCCGAGCTGCGAGCCCGCGAAGCCGTGTTTGCGGCAGTCGATCTCGCTCATGCTGCAGCCCCACGCCTTCTGCTCGAACACGGGCCAGTAGCGTTCGAAAAATTTCCGATCGAACCCGCTGTTGTGCGCGATGACCACGACCACCGAATCGTCGACGAAGGCGTTCACAGCGGCCTCGTCGATCTTGTGGCCAGCCACCATTTCGTCGGTGATGCCGGTGATCGACGTCACCTCCGCCGGGATCGGCGCGGACGGCTCGTTGAAGGCGGAAAACGTGTCTCTGACGCAGACGATCCGCCCGTCCGGCGTGTAGTCGAACTTGACCATCCCGAGCTCGCGCGCGGAAGCCTACGATATACTGCGCGGCATGGCCGGAAAGCTGGAGAAGGCGCTGGTGACCGCGTTCAAGCCGGTCGCGCTCACGAGGTGAGCGCGTCGACTGCGCCGCAACCTCGGCTACTGCGTCGCTCGGTACGGTCGCGGGAAAATCGATCTGCTTCAAGCCAGACTAATCGGTGCCGACTAATCCGCGCTGCACCAAACTTGCGTCAGAGCGCATTGCCGCATCTAGAATGTTCTGGAAAACTTCTCGCCGATGATTGGGTCGGTGCCACCGAATTGGTTCGGTGGCCGCTATGGCGGGAAAGATCAGTATGGGCGCGCGGCGCGAAGTGGTGTCAGCGGTTCCTTACTACGATTCGAGCTGCGTGATGTGTCGCCATCCTAAGCATGTGTGCACGCTATATCGACGCTGTTATCATCGCTCTAGTGCAACGGACCTGAATGCCTTGATTGCCAATGAATTCTACGGAGGTGAACCGCTTCGCTGGTCCGCACCGCGTGAACTCGGAATGCATGTGCCCGACGAGCCGGTAGTCTGCTCCTCCTGCAGGAGCGCGCCTCCTCGGATTACTTGCTGGCTTCAACGATCCGACGAACACGCCTGAGCCTTAGGTGCGCGGAGCGTAGTAACCGTATGTTCCGCTTTGGTGTGTAGCTGTTTACGCCGCAATCGTTGCAACGGCTGCGTTCGCGCTGAACTTCAGAACATGGTTCGAAAAGCAGGTTCGTCTTGATTTAACGCTCATGCCCGATGCTGTCCTGATTGGCGGCCAAGTAGCGCACAGCAGTTAATTTTGATCATCCGCGCATTTGCTCATGCACCTATGGCGGAATTCGGCAAGCTCTTACTACTTGCGCTAAGGCGCGCCTCAATTAGACGATGATCCGGGCTTTGCATCAGTTCGTTCCAAATTCGGGAACGCGGCGAAGCAAAAGTCCCGAGCGTTGCACATTTACAACCCGCACAGCCATTGGAGATACTAAGCTCATCAATCGAGACGGGCCGAAACATACTCTCATAGCTTACTTCATACGAATAGCGGGGACGGAAAGTGTTTGATGTCTATCGCAATGATAAGCGCGACTTTCTCGTTCTAAGCACAGGCGCTGCGATACCCGTAGTTTGCTCTCGGAATAAGTGGCGCAAGAGCAGAAAACGAGTTCTCAAAGTCAGCGACGAGATCAAGTCAGCCGTTCAAAGACAGGGCTATTACGTTCGCAGCTTGCGGGTCACCAAGGAGCGGATGATCTAGGTCGAGCAGGCCGGCGGTTTCTCGGTGTGCTACCTCTACAGCATCACCCACCATCAAGCCTTCATTCTCGCGTCTTCCGCATGGTCAACCGATGCGTTGGCGCCTTGCAGCCGATGCCGGTGTCTTCCCGTACTATCCCGCGCCCATGATCCGCAACACAGATGCCGGGGACCGAGAAGTCGCTGAAGTTCGTACGCTTCATTTGTCCGGATGGCGCTGCGTCTGCTCCGGCGTGCTATGTCCCGCTGTCTGCGAGGTTCGGTTTGTGGTCGCTTCAAACACGGCGATACGCCGATCGAATTGCCATAGCTCGATGTCGTTGGCATCAACTAGCTGCTGAGCGCGTTCTCTTGCGTCCTGCTCGTCGGCACACTGCAAACTGGCCACGCTTATAACGTGGCGGTGCTGATCCAGAAGGTAAGCTCGGTAGTGCGCCATCCCCACGCTCCCCAACGCCGAGAGCAACATTACTCCAGTGACGCAAAGGAAAACCACGGAAATCTGAGTTGGGGAGTTCACGCTTGATGTCTATCGCTTTCAAAAAGTCCATGTGCCCTCGAACGCCCGCCGATTGCACACTCGCGTCAAAATGCCAGAGTGGTAGAATAGACCGCAAGAATTCGCACCAAACAGAGTGCATTCGTGAGTGCTGCAAGTACCGGCGACGCGCGAGCGATGAACATCTTGCGCGAACTGCACGAGGCCGAGACGGAGCTGGTCGGCAAGACCGTCGTCTTGGCTGACGGCAAGGCTGGCACAATTGATCGCGTCTTCCTCGATGATGAGCACGGACTTCGCATCTCGGTCGCGGGACATGAAGGTCGCTGGCCGGTTTCGACGATGAAACACATTGAGGGCTGATCGGCCGTGCGCCCGGTGGCAGCGTTACCCTCCCAGCAGCGCGCGCTCGACGACCTGCGATCAATCAGTGAATGGTTGACTTCACCGGGTCTGCCGATTGATCGAGAGCTGTATTCTCCTCGGCCTCTCGCACTCGGCCTCGAAGGGTCTCAAGTTCGGCAAGCTGAGAAAGAAGCGCCTGAGCGCGCAGGCACAGGACAACGCGGTTGTACGCCCGATTACGGTTACTCATTGCACGCCCCCGATGTTTGAAGAGTTGGCTCCTTGGGTCGGTTCTCATCCCCGTATTGCAAGGGTTTTCTCACCCGGCCAGATCAAGCGAGCTGGTCGAGCTACCGACGTTGCATTCCCGGAAGTGGGACGACAGCTCAAGCTCAGCCAAGTGTTCCCAGCATTCCGCGTCCGCGAGGAGTTTCCATTTGTTCATGCTGTTGTACGCGGCCTGTTGACGGCACAGCGAACCCATCGCGCGCAAGCGTCGCACCTTCTCCACTGCGAACCTCCTTCAGGTTTTTTCCAAAACATTGTTGGTCTCGGATGGAAAGTCTCGCAGATTAAAATGACGGGTGATAGTCCGGTGTTTGACTGGTTTAAATGACAGCGCAATCGTCTGACTTTTCAGCGGCGTAGTATTTTCAGAAAGCGCTTGATTGCATCCAATGCTTCGATCAAGGACGGCCGCACTGGTCGAGGTGGCAAGCGTGGCTTGCGAGGGGGCATCGTGATCACAACAAACAAAACGTTGATCAGTAGCCATAGCCCAAGAACTAAAAGGGTAGTCCGCACGCGAACGTCCCAAATTTAACTAAATATAGGGGCACCGCGCGGGACAGTAATGACCGCTTTGCCTCTCACGGCCAGCACAGCCAACCGATTGTCGGCCGTGCCACCATGGCTGGAATTGCATCATGCAAAAGGCCACCAACTGAGAGCCTCTGAGGTCCGTCGGCTTCACTCACGTTCATAGACGTATAAACAGCGCCCTTCAGCAGTCCGTCCACGCCTGAACACGCGTATTGCACGCTGCTAAGCGCATGACCGTCGCGGTCGCCTATTTGATCCTGGATTGGCGCACCAATAACGCTGCACTCGTAACGACCAACTGGATCTGCCACGGCAACTTCGTTTGCGGCAAGGAAAGCAAGCACGAAGCAGATAAAGGCGGACGGTATTCGTAGGACATGGATATCAATCATGGGAATGCTCCATCGGAAAAAAGGACAGTATGAATGCGGATGCATCCTAGCCCTTCTGCAACCGCAAGCAAGCTTATGCCGATCGTCCCTACGCCGAAGTTGATCGAATGCCGCCGGCCGCGGTCATTGCGCTACCGCGATGCGGAATAGAGTGGAGGCGAACGCATCTGGTGGCTGAAGACGGCTGCCTTCGAAGGTGAGTTTTAATGTTGGAGGCTTGAAACTTGCTGGTTTCTGCTGGGGTTTGTTTCAGCCAGAAGAAACACCGTCGCGGAGGAGGAAAACATGAACCAGCTAAATCGGCCATTGAGCAGGAGCGCAGTTATAGCTGGCAGCGTCGCTGCTGGTCTTCTTGCGCTCTCCGGTACGGGCGCCTCGGCTGCCATTGCGTGTAGGGGAGACGTTTGCTGGCGTGTTCATACGCCCTATCTCTACCCGCCGTCTTCGACAATAGTCATCCATCCTGACTATTGGAGGCCCCCAACTCCGACAATTGTCATTCGCGAGCACTGGCGTCCGGTGGAGCGCTTCACGCGGGAGTACATCGTGCGGGAGTATGGCAGCTTCGACGATCCCGAATGGTAGCCCAAGCCGCATAAAGGCAGACTGGAAGCCCCAGTACGTACATGGCACCCTGGGGGCGGGACTCCGATTGTCCTGGGTTGTTGCCTGTCTTAAGCTCGACCGGTGTGCTGTTGCGCCACCGATGCCACGATAGTTCGCCGCAGGCAAAGAAAGGCCCCAGTCCGGGGCTGACTCGAGACTGGGGCTAGCTGGTCTACTCGGCACCCATTGTTGGGGGATGCTCGCTTTAAAGGGGGCGCGCTTTGGTTCAATCTGAGCTCTCACTCGGATCGGCTGTCTTGCTCAGCCGCGGTCGCGGTGGTGATGCTCATGATGATGGATGAGGCCCCTCCAGACTTCGCGATGGCGGTTGACGTCAACGACGTCGAAAGCAACGCCGTCAGCGCCGGCGGGGTCACGACGGCGAACTTGCCGCAGTTCTTCACGCGCGGCCGACCGAAGCACTCGAAGCGAAGTTAATCCATCTATTTGCGCAGACAGCTCAGCCGCCAAGCCGCCTGAGTGGAGTTGCTCATGAGTACTGAGCCGAATCCCGACCGCACCGTGATCCTATTGTTCGCGATCGCAGTGACAATCACAGCCTTCGCAGCATTCGTCACCACGTTTGAGCGGGTTGGGAGCACCACACATGATGCCAAGACTCTCTCCGGCACCACAGGCTTCGCCAGCCCTCGGCGGCCTCTCGATCGCGGAGCGGGGCGACCAGCAGTGCGGAAGTAAGCAGGGCGCCGCTTCCGTGCGCTGCGGCATAAGATCCGCTGCCGGACTTTCGAACGACAGCCGACCCGAAAGGCAACGAAACAGACGAGCAACGACAGTATGGTGTCCGCCTTTCCACGTTCACGCTACCGGTCGTCTTTTGAGGCTTGCATGTTCCTACCTCTAATTGCATACTTTCCCGTTATCGCCTGCACATCGTTTCAATAGAATTGTTCGAGGCGGTGATGAGTAATCGAGGTCAGGTTTTCAACTTTTCGGCTATTCTGCGCGAACGGGTCGAGGGGCTGCTCGCATTTTTCGGGGAACTGCAGACGCTCCGAGGGCGCCTACGCGCCGCTAACGCGAGACGGATTGGCAGTGGTCGGCGTATCCGGAAGTCGGCCCGCAGAAGGAGAGTTCTTCGGCGGCCGTAACTACCGTTCAATGCGACAAGTGGTCTTGTTTAACGGTACATTGCGGAGAGCGGCTAGTGCTCACCTTTCAGGAAAAATACTGCGCCTCTGTCACTAGCCTGTGCAAGAATCTCCCATTCTGATGCGAACCTAAGCCATGATTCCCGATCGGCCTCATTCTCCGCCAGGCGGGCCGATTGGCGGCATTCCTGCGCCTCCTTTCGCAGCCGCTCGGCATCTGTAGGCTTCAACTATTCACCATCGGTATGGCACGCGTCTATTGTTGGAAAAACGCCGCTTGCCGTTAGCGGGTTTCTAAAGGTTTCCGCTTCATCTCGGCAGCGCGCACTTCTACAGACATGCGGCTCGTTCCAAGAGCTTCGACGATCTCTTGCCAGGACTTTCCTGCCTCTCAGCTTGTGAACGACTTGTGCGGATTCGCGCGCGCGTATCTGGTTGGTGGGTCGCGTTCGAATGCTGGGGGGCGAGATCGATCCACTGGCAGTGCAACTGTCCAGCGGCTGCGCCAACGCACGCTAGAGTCGACGCGCTCAATGCCGGGGACTGTGTTACCAGGCCGCACAGGGATTACTCATGATAGGCCCCTATTCGAAATGAGCACAGATGCACGGGCCTGGATCGTAATCAGTCGCCGCTTACGGCTGCTGCACGGGTGAGCCGCGCAACGCGCCGCACTCTATCCCAAACTTCTATAATCGGATGGGCTTCGAGAAACTTCTCGGCTCGGTGCCTTGCTTCGTCATCGCCCGCACATTCCAGTTCGTAAATGGCCAGCGCCACTCCGGACAAATCTACTGCGTACGCTACGTAGCGCATTGGAACGGTCTCTCGAACCCGGCGGAATGCCCGCGAGTAAAACGGCGCAATTCTGACTCGGGATCGGGAGAATAGTTCCTGGCTGGCGGCTCAGCTGGTTCTTCTCCGTGGCTAAGCCCTGATCTATTCGAACCAGCCTCTGTCTCGCGGTGTGGCAGGGTTCGCCAGAGCCTCCCCTTGCCTAGATTGCACCAACGGTCTCGCTCGGAATCACTCCTCGAGAACGCGATCGTTTCCTCTGGGTCCCGGAACGGTCTGACGCTCTGGGGCCAGAGCAACAGCGGAAGATGGCCTCATAGCCGCGCGCCATATTAGAAGATCTGGGGCGGCATTCCTGGCCCGCGATTGATACCGACGTATCAATTAATAGAACGCGACAGCAACACGTTTCTCTTTGCGCCAGACAACAGCGCAGCGGCGCAAGTCACCGTCGGGAATAACAGTCAGCGCGAATTCGTCGGGAATTTTTTCATCTGCGGCAAGATCGAGGGCTGCGCCGAAGGCAGATATGCTGCGAATAGTGCAATCGGTTTTCGAACGGCCGAAGCTGATCAAGCCGACTCTTGCAACTTCTTTCGAACGAGGGCTGTTGTCATCCATAGTGTCCTCCAATTTCCGAGGAGCGCAAATTACGCATGGCAATGAATCGGCGGTGATGGTGCATGCCTTCCAGTGTCACCGAAGAGTTGGTTCACAGTTGTGCCAGTCAGTCCAACAACGCCCCGTCGGCAGCGGCAGGGCTTGCTTGCCTCAAAGAAAATCCCGCAGCCGAGCGATTTCGGATATCTCTTCTGCGGTCAGTACGGCCGTAATAAGTTGCGTTTGCGGAGCAGTATGTATCTCATAGAGATGACGCTGGCTGGCGGGCTTCGCTAGGAGACCCCGGATGCATGCGTCCAAAGTGCCCTCGATTACGAGATATGGACTAAGCGATGCCGCTGCGCGTTGATTTCCAATTGAAGGCCATTTTTTTAGTGCTGCCGCGGCAGTGAAATCGATTTGCGCGCGCTGCTTCGAGCCGACCGGCGCCCCTGACGCCCCTCTCCGGCGATCCGCCGATTCCGTTCTTTTCGCAGCTCTAATCATTGCGCGGGCCAGGGTCCGGACCGGGATGTTTGCGCTTTAAACTTTCCGGCTTCGTCAATAACAATTTTAGAAACTCCACCGCCGGTGCTGCGGGACTTCCCCCGAACTGAGCAGCAATCTCTGCGCTCGGCACTTTCACGGCCGAGGTTTCAAGTTTGCCTATGTCGTTTTCAGTCGGAGGCCGGATGTTACGTTGAGGCATTGTCCTCTCCTCCAATGCAAACGGTCCTCAGGCTTTTCCTAAAAGGAAGACTGCCGGAGCTGAAATGGCGCTGGAACATTAAATGTCGTAATTAAATCTGAGATAATATATGATGTTTTAATTGGATAATAAAGATAATAATCGATGGATTAACGCAGGCTCGAATGCCCGACGCCACCCCTTTGTATTATCTTGCATTTTTGGTGCCGCGCCGGGTGAAGAGAGGCGCTAGTTCCCTTCGCAGCGGAGAACGGTATTTAATTTGACAATTTAAATAGGCTCGCACCATAGCGTCTCGGGCTGGCAGCGGGACAAGTTCTACCCAGCCGCCTATGGCGATGGTTGCAGGAGGAGGTCTCGGTAACCCTCTCTTGGGAATCGCGCGGAATCGCGCGACAGGATGACCGCCTATCTTCTCCGCGCCCGCTTGTCCCTTGATAGGCTAGCGCACTTTTTTCGTCGCGCTATGCGAGCCTCTTACCGCGTGGCAATCAATCCGCTCGCAGTCGCAACTATCCAACGGTTACCCCAACGCACGATAGAGTCGATCCGCCCGATGCCGGGGATCACGTCGCCCCGTGCAGCCATTCGAATCCCATCGGGCCCTTCGAGCACTGCCGTTCCGCCGCGAACGTCAAGGACTGCCCAACCTCCAATAGTGTTGGTCTTGTCTCGGGGACCGACAGGAGCTGCCCCGTAGACCCGAGCGAGCCGGTCACAGACACGTCCGCCTCGACAGCCGAAGAAGCTTGGTTCGAAGCTTCCGCCGATTGCGCCCCACTCGACGCTTTGGGCAGGGGCTTCGGAGCAAGGCCCGCGCTTATTGTGGAGGGCTGACCTACACCAGGCGGTGTTCGCGAGGCTGATGCTAATGCTATCTTTCGGGCGCTTTCGATCCTACCGCCTGACTTCGTGTCCGGCATGCGGCGCGAAACCGTTTCTACCTGAGCAATTGGGTGGAGAACCGAGATAGTTGCAGGACCGTACCAAGCCCCAGCCCATCCCAACCCGAAGCCCCCAGCCAATGCGGCGACGACGAGCCAAATGGTGCGATTTGGATGGCCGCTTGGCGCCAATAGCGCCAGGATCTCATCTCGATTCGAGGTCGAGAAATCTGATTGGTCGAGAGTGACGGGCCAGGTCGCGAGCTCGCAACTGCCTTGATCCACGACCGTCTCGAACCTCTCCAAGGTATTCGCATGATGCAGTGGCATGCTCGGGTCCCTTGTGGCCCCCAATGATCATGCTGGGAACTAAACCAACCCTTAACAGCCGATGCATCTCGGCACGAATAAGACAGTGGTGCATCGCGCAGAAGACCAAAGGAGTGATCTACCGGATGCCCCCGCAGCGCTCAATTGACTGCCGACTTTTGAACCGAAGCCTGGTCGATTAGGAACTCATCCAACTTCCCGCCGCCTCGAAGCTGCGGCCGCAGCCACCGAGGCAGCCTGCCGCGACCGGACCATGTCTCCGCCGGGTTCTTCGGATTGCGATATTTGGGACGAACGGGCGGGTATGGACGGCGCTTACGATCGAGCCGTGTGGCCTCGCCGGCCAGTCCCATCCTGTGGAGCCGTTCCTCCAACTTCGCTTTTTGCACCAACATTTTTTGAGTGAGGCTGGCGGTGACCTGTTCGTGAAGTATCCAGAGCTCGTCAAGGGAGAGCGAATTTAAATGCGCGGTGTCCATGGCTCGATCCAAATTCTTGGGAGAAGGCCCAGGCAGACAAGTCGGGAATGAAGGAGCAGACAAGCCACCAGCTAAATATTAGCCGTACAATCCACATTTAAATGCGGAGGTAGCAGGGAGAAAGGCACCACGGCGGTAATATCGTGGCGAAGCTTTTAATGGTGCGAGGGGTAACTCTCGCTAGCGGCTCGCAGACCGATATCGTGACATCCACAAACTTAACGCCCTGACCGGTTGGGCTTTCGCTGCTGATGACGCTGGGGGCTTCTCAATCTTAAGCTCGAGCCGCACGGTTCGGCACGCCGCGAGATTACGCGGCTGAGCCATCGATGAGTTCTAGAGCGCTGGTATAGCCGAATTGCCACACGTACAAAGGTTCCGCGTACGTGCACTCACTTTTGGCACTGCCTCACACCCACGTCGGATTACGATTGCGGTCCCGTTGGGGGACTGGCCATGCGGTACAAAGTCTTCGTGGTGGAGAGCGGCAGGCGAGTCATTTGCGCCGCAAAGCTCGACTGCATTGACGAACAAGCTGCGAGACGTCGAGCCGAGCAAATGTGCGGCGAGCACGACGTTGAGCTTTGGGAAGCCGATCGGCTCGTTGCTGTATTTCGAAGTGCCACGTCGGCCGACACGAAGGGCGGCCGCTCTCCTGAATAGATGGCCGGTCTAGCCTCCGCGGAGTTAGTGCATGCTCTCATCGATCGAGGCGCGATTCGCTCTTCTCATACTCGCGGGCCAAAAATCGGTTTCCCTCTCTTATCGGAACGGCGCCGCGGTCGCTGGTGCGCCTCAAGATGGTCGACGGCGTTTTCGTGCCTGGCACGTCGTGTAGCAGAAGTCGCGGAGCGTTGCACATTTACAACCCGCACCGCGGTTCGAGGTTGTAAGCTGGTCGATTAGAATGACCGAAACGTATTTTGTGTTTACTTCGATTGGATTAGCGGGGGCGAAAAGTGTTTGATGTCTATCGCAATGGGAGGCGTGACTTGCTCGTTCTAAGCACAGGCTCCGCGATACCCGGGCCTTACTCTGCAAATAAGTGGCGCAAGAGCAGAAAACGAATTGTCCTAGGCCAATGTTGCCGAACTTCGATAGCGTTCGTGACGCAACTTGCATACTGCAACACCGACTGCTCGCAACCTCATAACTGTTTGTAAACTGCTTCGGCGTAAATTCTCGGACACGACAATCTACAGATAGCCGGCGTGGTGGTCGTCATTATGGCAAGACTAGTCCAAGTTGGCCTGCCCCGTTGTATTTCGCGTACAGCTCTATTTTTCATAGTCTCGTGTTTTTCATGTTCGGCAAAGCGACGCCGATCCGTAATTGAGAATTGCGACCATGTCTTCAGTGCTAAAATTCCGGCAGCCATACAAGGCGAAATCTGAGACAAGTCCCCAGAGACTGCCCGGCATTGTGGCGAATGTCGCCGCTCTGTTGTCGCAGGTTCAAGCTCTCGACATTCAAACAGCAGATGACATCCGTCGGGCTGTTTTCATTCTTGAGCTCGCAAATAGCTGCATCCGATTGATCGTGGGGCAGACACAACTGAATGAAGCGACGAGAACGACTCTACTGGCTCAGTCGACGAAGATCGATTTGCTTATTGCAGAGACGCTCAGGGAGGCGGCGCATTTATTTGGAGAAACTGATTTGAAATTGGGGATTGCAGATGATGGAGAACAACCGAAAAACGCACCGTGTTCGCTTTGAACACAAGCATACGGTCAGCATCATGGGTGTCGATGGGACGTGGCGACGAAGCTGCACTCTTGTCGATGCCTCTGCAACCTGCCAAGCTTGAGGTCGACGGCTCAACAGACCCCCTGAAAGCACAGGAATTCTTCTTGGTTCTGTCCTCCACGGGTCTGGCATTTCGGCGTCGCCGACGTCCGACCCGTTGTCGTGACGATACGCCCAGCCCCTATCAATCGTAAAGCTTCGTGCGTCCCAAGCCGGTCACTTCGCAGGCATGGTCAATCGTGCAGGTGAGCCGCTGGGCGAATGGCATCGTGCTCGGTTCTGCTGCTTTCGGAGCGGATAGACTGACTTGTGACTGTTGTCCGCCAGTTTCCTCTCGTCGATTGTATCTCACGTGGCCCTCCATTCGCACAAAGCTCGACTGGGCAAGAGTTGATGGTGCGACGAGCAACGTCAATGCGAACATCCGAGGGCGCTCGCGTACGACAGCGCATGTCAGCGGCGCTTTGAATGTTTCCGGACACCAAAGGGTGACGAGGAAATTCTTCGCGAATGCGCCAGCCACAGTGAGGCATCGCGCCAAGGCTAGTCTGCTAGTGTCGGCAGCAAATTCCCCAAGCGTTCGCCGCTGTTCACCAGCGTCTTATTCAACCATTATTCAACGAACGCGGCTGATGGCTACCTAAGTGCCTGAGTTTGCTGGCGCGCCGTCCAGAACAAAACCGCGAACTCATACACAATTGAAATTGCTTGTGATTTTTCTTGTCGTCAATCATTCGACGCCGGTCGGCCCGCTGTCGTAGGGGATTTCAGCCCGCCTCACGACGGCGAGCGCCTTTTGCTCCGGGATCGTAGTATTGTCGTCGGAAGCCGTCGAAGCTTCGAGACCGAGGATTTCGCGCAGCACTCGATCGCGGCGCTCAAAGAGATGCACTCCAGATCAAGCTGATGATCGCGGCAGCGGTCGGACGGCACGACAAACGGAGGACATTATGGCGTGGCGTGACGACAGGGCACGGGCAACTCTCATCCGCGAGGCAGCGGGCAGCGTGCAGCCGGGCCGGAGCCCCCGGGCCTTTGCCGAGCTTCTGTTCGGCTACACCAATGTCGAGGATCTCGCCAATCACGATGCCTCGTCGCTGGCCTTCCTGGCGGAACAGGCCTGGGAGCACGTGCAGCAGCGCACGGCCGGCAGCGCCGATATCCGCGTCGTCAATCCGATGATGCCGGACGGGCGCGAGATTTCCGTGCTCGAAATTCTCAACGACAACATGCCCTTCCTGTTCGATTCCACGATGGCGGAGCTCGCCGAGCAGGGCATCGAAGTCACCCTCGTCGCTCACCCGATCATCGCGGTGGAGCGCGATGACCAAGGCAAGCTCCTGCGCTTTTACGGCGAATCACTGCCGGCGGGAGCAAAGGGCGCGCGCGAGAGCCTGATTCATCTCCACATCACTCGCCTGGACGCCGATGCGGATCGTCAGAAGCTGATCGACGGCCTCGCCGGCACGTTGAACGACGTCAGCGCCTGCGTCACCGACTGGCGCGCCATGCGCGAGCGCGTTGAGGCGGCAATCAAGACGTTCTCCTCCAATCCGCCGCCGCTGCCGATCGACGAGGTCGCCGAGGCCAATCAGTTCCTGCAATGGCTGTGCGCGGACAATTTCACCTTTCTCGGGGTGCGCGAATATCGCTTCTCGCCGGACAGCGATGCGTCCGACGACATCACGACCGGCGAAGGCCTCGGCATCCTCCGCGATCCCGATGTGAAGGTGCTGCGCCGCGGCAGCGAAATGGTGGTGATGACCTCGGAAATCCGCGAGTTCATGCGCGAGCCGACGCTGCTGATCGTCATCAAGGCCAATGTCTCCAGCCGCGTCCATCGCCGCATCCGGATGGATTACATCGGCATCAAACTCTATACGCCCGACGGCCGGCTCGAGGGCGAATTGCGCGTCGTCGGCCTGTTCACCTCGGGCGCCTACACCCGCTCGGCACGACAGATTCCTTATGTCCGCCACAAAGTTTCACAGGTGCTCCAGCGCGCCGGCTTCGACCCGAACAGCCATTCGGGCAAGGCGCTGGCACACATTCTCGAAGACTATCCGCGCGACGAACTGTTCCAGGTCGACATCGATACCCTCTACAATTTCGTCATGGAGATCCTGATCCTCTATGAGCGCCCCCGCGTCCGCGCGCTGGCACGGATCGACAAGTTTGATCGCTTCGTCTCCATCCTCGTCTTCATTCCGCGCGACAAATACGATACCGACGTGCGCACGCGCGTCGCCAACTTCCTCGCGCAGGTCTACAAGGGAACGCTAGCGGCATCCTACGTGTCCTTCCCCGAAGGATCGCTTGCGCGCGTCCACTACATCGTCGGGCGCTATGAAGGCAAAACGCCCGTCATCGAACGCGCCACGCTCGAAGCCGGGATCAGCGCCATCGCCGCGACCTGGGCCGACAAGCTGAAGGCAGCGCTCACCGCCTCGACCGACGGCATGCGGGCGCGCATGCTCACCAACCGATATGCCCGGGCCTTTAGCGGCGGCTATACCGAGGTGTTCGGCGCGGAGCAGGCGATCACCGACATCACGACAATCGAAAAGCTCACGCCAGCCCGCCCGGTGATGATCTCGGTTCACCGCCTCGAAGGCGAGGACGATCCCAGGCGCTTCGGCCTCAAAGTGTTTTCGGACGCCGCACCGCTGTCGCTGTCTTATCGCGTGCCGGTGATCGAACATCATGGTCTGCGCGTGGTCAACGAACGCACCTATCAGATCGTGCCGGGTACCAGGCCGGAGCCGGTCTGGCTGCACGACATGACGATCGAGACCAGCGACGGCGAGCCGATCGAGATCAACCCGGACTTCAGCCACCGCCTGGAAGCCTCGATCATGGCGGTGGTCCGCGATCGCGCCGAATCCGATGGATACAACGGCTTGATCCTGCGCACGGCCCTTGGCTGGCGGGAAGTCTCGACCATCCGGGCGCTGTCGCGCTACCTGCACCAGATTCGCGCGCCGTTCACCCAGGATTATATGTGGGCGACGCTGCGCAAGAACGCCGCTATTACGGCCACCCTCGTCGCGCTGTTCCAGGCCCGCCTCGATCCACGCCTCGCCGCCACGGACGCCGAGCGTTCGGCACGAGAGACAGCCCTCCTTGCCGAGATCGAGGAGCAGCTCAAATCCGTCGCCTCGCTCGATGAAGACCGCATCCTGCGCCGCTTCACCAATCTGGTGCAGGCAACCATTCGCACCAATCTGTGGCAGATCGGCGAGGATGGACATCCGCGTCCGGTGATCTCCTTCAAGTTCGACGCGCGCAGGATCGATGACCTGCCGGCACCACGACCGCTCTACGAGATCTTCGTCTATTCACCTCGTGTCGAAGGTATTCACCTGCGCTTCGGCAAGGTTGCGCGCGGTGGCTTACGCTGGTCCGACCGGCCGCAGGATTTCCGCACCGAGATCCTAGGCTTGGTAAAAGCGCAGCAGGTCAAGAACGCCGTGATCGTGCCGGTCGGCGCCAAAGGCGGCTTCGTGCCCAAGCGCCTGCCGTCGCCTTCCAATCGCGACGCCTGGCTCGCGGAGGGCACCGAAGCCTATCGCATCTTCGTTCGCTCGCTGCTCGAACTCACCGACAATCTCGACGGCGACGTCGTCGTGCCGCCCGAATCGACCGTGCGCCACGACGGCGACGACCCCTACCTCGTCGTCGCCGCCGACAAGGGCACTGCCACCTTCTCCGACGTCGCCAACGCGATCTCGGCCGAGAAGAACCATTGGCTCGGCGATGCCTTCGCATCCGGCGGCAGCCAGGGCTACGATCACAAGAAGATGGGGATCACGGCGCGCGGCGCTTGGGAGGCGGTCAAGCGCCACTTCCGCGAGCTCGGCACCGACATTCAGACCACCGCATTCACCGCGGTCGGTGTGGGCGACATGTCCGGCGACGTTTTCGGCAATGGCATGCTGCTCTCGCCGGCGACAAAGCTTGTGGCGGCTTTCGATCATCGCGACATCTTCATCGATCCCTCGCCTGATCCCGCCATCAGCTTCGCTGAGCGCAAGGGCTTGTTCGATGCGCCGCGATCGAGCTGGCAGGACTACAACAAGTCGCTGATCTCGCAGGGCGGCGGCGTGTTCTCGCGCCAGCTCAAGGCGATCCCGCTCGCTCCGGAAGTGCGCACCCTGCTCGATCTCGACAAGCCGCAAGCCACGCCTTTCGAGGTGATGACGGCGATCCTGAAGGCTCGCGCCGATCTCTTGTGGTTTGGCGGCATCGGCACCTATGTCCGCTCCTCCGGGGAAAGCGACGATCAGGTCGGGGACCGCTCCAACGATCCGATCCGCATCGCGGGTGGTGACGTGCGCGCCCGGGTGATCGGCGAAGGAGCCAATCTCGGCGTCACCCAGCGCGGCCGCATCGAAGCGGCGCAGAAGGGCGTCAAGCTCAACACCGACGCCATCGACAATTCGGCCGGCGTGAACACGTCCGACGTCGAGGTCAATATCAAGATCGCGCTGGCGCGCCCCGAGCGCGAGGGACGCCTCAGTCCCACTGACCGCAACAGCCTGCTTGCCGCGATGACCGACGAGGTCGGCGCGCTGGTGCTGCGCAACAACTATTTGCAAACGCTGGCGCTCTCGCTGGCCGAGCGCAAGGGTGTGGCTGAGACCGGCTTCCTCGCCCGCCTGATGCAGTCGCTCGAGCAGCGCGGCTTGCTCAGCCGGGCGGTGGAGTTCTTGCCCGACGACGCAGCGCTCACTGAGCGCACACGGCGCGGCCAGTTCCTGACGCGGCCCGAGCTTGCCGTGTTGCTCGCCTACGCCAAGCTGACCCTCTACGATGACCTGCTCGTCACCAGCGTGCCCGATGACCCCTATCTTGCCCGCGAGCTGTCTCAGTATTTTCCGCGCGAGATTCAGGACAAGTTCCCGACAGCGGTCGAATTCCATCGCCTGCGCCGGGAGATCATCGCGACCAGCCTCGCCAATGCGGTGATCAACCGCGGCGGCCCTGCCTGTATCGTACGCCTGATCGACCAGACGGACGCCGATATCCCGACCATCGTCATGGCCTACGTGGCGGTCGATGAATGCTACGGTCTGAAGGGGCTCAATGACGCGATCGATGCACTCGACGCCTGCATCGACGGGCAGGTGCAGCTGTCCCTGTACGCTTCCGTGCAGGACCTCCTGCTCTCCCGCATGGTCTGGTACGTGCGCAATCTCGATTTCAAGGGCGGGCTGGAGGCCGTAGTCGCGCGCTTCGGCCCGGCTATCCGCCAGATTGTCGGCGCGCTCGATACCACGCTGCCGCCGGACTTGCAGGCCGCACGCGCCAAGCGTCGGCAGGACCTGACCGACGCTGGCGTTCCGGCCGGCCTTGCCGGCGAGCTCGCCGATCTCGACGCTCTGGTCTCGGCACCTGACATCGTGGCGGTTGCCGAGCGCACCACGCGCCTCATTGGCGACGCCGCTGCGACCTTCTTTGCCGCCGAGGCGAATTTCCGTCTCGACCGCATCATCGCCGCCGCGCGCCACGTGCCGGCAAACGATTATTTCGAGCGCATGGCCATCGATCGCGCCGTTGAGCAGATCGCCGGCGCCGAAAGAAGACTGGCCGCGGATATGCTGGCGACCGGCCAATCCGGCCGGCAGGCTGTCGAGACCTGGCTCGCGGCTCACCCCGAAGCGACGCGTATCCGCCGCTCGGTCGAGGAGATTGCTGCCAGCGGCCTGACGCTCGCCAAGCTGACGGTGGCGGCGAACCTGCTGGGGGACTTGGTCAAAGCCTGAGGACGTTGCGAGGCAGCGATGCAACACGTGCAATGCCAGCGCCGGTTGTCGCCGGCGGACGGAGGAATCCAATGATCCACGCCACTTGCCATACCGCCGATAATGTCCGCTGCATCGAGTTCGATGCCACACCCTGGTTCAACGAGGCTGACGCTCCGAGCATTATCGACTTGGCCCAACGAGGATGGGCCAGTACCGCGATTGCAGATTCCCTCGAGGGCCGACGCGGATACGAACGGCTGCACGACCTCGTTGAGTATGCGGCGAAGCGACTGCAATCAGAATCCCTGGAGGACCCCACCTGGGAAACCTTCGAGTGCGTCGTCGACGGACCGGAGGCCGTGGCCTGGCTTGAGAAAAACCAACCCGACGTGATGACAAGGATCGGTAAGCCACGAAAAGCGCTGCAACGGCGCGCTTGATTGGCGGCATTGCGAAAATCAATTCAAGCGCAAAGCTTCACTCATCCAATTTCTTGTTCAGTTCAGGATCGAGCTTGGTCCGGTCGACAGACTGATAGAACGTGATAGGTCTGCATTTTCCTTCGAAATCGGCGAGGACGACCGCCGTCCACGGGCTCGTGGTCTCGCCCGAACCGTCGCGGGGGTCCGGCATGACCTTGCGAGCAGCGACCACATACCAAGCGCGACCGGCAGTTGCCGCCTTCGCAGCCGCAGCGAACTCATCCAATATCCCGCGCAGATTTTTGCGCATTTCTTCTTCAGTGTCCCCGCGGAGGTATTTTCGAGACGACTTTCCCGCCTCCCCGTACTCATGATGAATGTTCAACTGCAGTCGGGCATCGTCCACTTCGATCTTGGTCACCCGTGTCACCGCTCCGCCTTCGCGAAGATAGTCTCGCACCCGGACGTCGCAGGCCAAAAATCTGTCGGTGGGCGGCTGAGCAACGCTAGCTGCAGGGGAGACTGCGGCAAGTTTCTTTTTTCGAGGAGCAGCATCCGCAGGCATCGTGGCGAGGGTGGCGCTGAGGAGCGCCACGGCAAGCACGACTGGAAGAGGGGCATTCATGAGTGCGCTGCCAATTCGGTCTTTCTAAAACGCACGGGCCTCGCATTGGTTCCGCGGCGAGGCCAGGGTGGAGCAATCATGAAGGCCCTGAGAAGCGGGCGGCGGCAGCTCAGGAACTTTTTCCTCAACACAGTCTTGTTTGTTATTGTTCTACGACCTTACGGAGGCGGCTTTTTCGACCGTCGGCCGGTCATGGACTCGATACTCATCAAGATCTTCGCCACGGCGCTTGCCTTCAGCCAGGTCACGACGCGGCCGGATGGGGTCAAGACGGAGTTCGATGCGGTGCGCGACCGCTTCGAGGTGGCGCAGCTTTTGAGTGCCGGCTGCGCCCACATGCGCAAGGCTTTCGACATCGAGGACATCAACCTGGACGATCTGATTGCCACTGCCATGGATGACAAGCAGGCGTTGAACAACGAGATCAAGGCGCTCAAAGGACTGAATTTGGCCGACCTCCAGGTGGCCTATAAGCAGTTCTGCAAGGTCGAAAACGTGGAAGAATCTCCGGTCGATCTTGGTCAGGTCATCGCCTTCTACAACAGCGCGGTCAAGGATCTGCCCGACGCGGTGCAGCTTAAGCACCTCAGGCTTCCTGGCACCAGCATAGTCCTCGACAACAAGGGCGAGCGCCTGGCCGAGATTTACGTGCCGAACAATCGCCGCATCTGGGTCAAGCTTGCGGATATCCCGGAAGCGGTGCGTAACGCATTCATCGCCGCCGAGGACAAGCGCTTCTTCCAACACGCCGGCATTGACGAGCGCGGACTGGTCCGCGCTTTCATCGGCAACTTCACGCACCCGGGCCGGCCGCAGGGTGGCTCGACCATTACGCAGCAGGTCGCCAAGAACTTGCTGGTAGGCAGCGACATCACTTACGAAAGAAAACTGCGCGAAATGATCGTTGCCTCGCGGATGGAGCGCGCCCTGACCAAGGCGGAAATCCTCGAGCTCTATCTCAACTCGATTTATCTCGGTCGCGGAACCTGGGGCATCGAGATGGCGGCGCGCAGCTATTTCGGCAAGCCGGCCAAGGCGCTCTCCGCCCTCGAGGGCGCCCTTCTCGCCGCGCTCGCCAAGGGACCGAACTACTTCAACCCCGACCATCACCCCGAGCGCGCGCGCGAGCGCCTTGCCTACGTGCTCGGCCGCATGCGGGACGACGCCATGATCGACGCCGCCGCGGCGAACGCAGTATTGCCGCAGCTGGTCGAGTACCGGCCGACGCGACGGGACTTCGGCTTTCACTTCGTCGATCACATCGCCCGCGAGGCAAAGTTGGTGGCGGGCCTCGATACTCTCACCAACTCCTCCTACACGGTGCGCTCGACCGTCAACTCGGCCTTGCAGCGCGTCGTCGAAGCGACATTGCAGGAGGGCCTCGCGCGGTACGAGCTGAACACCGGCCGTTACAAATTTGAGGGACCCGAGGCGAACATTTCCGATGACGTCCGTCGTATTGCGGCAGACCTGAAGACCGCGGAACCGGCTTGGCTCGCGGCGTTGAAGGCGACGCGGCTACCTCTCTACGACGTTCACTGGGAATCGGCGGTCGTCCTGGAGAATGCGCGTGGCAAGCGTGGCCACGCCATCAACGTCGGCCTGACCGACGGAAGAATCCTGCCGCTGAACACCTGGAGCGCCGCCATCCAGCGCGGCCTCAAGCCGTACGATGTGGTCTACGTGCAACTGCGCGAAGCCAAGGGCAAGGAAGCGGCGCGTGCCGATCTGCGTATTCGACCGACGGTGCAGGGAGCGGCGCTCGTACTTGGGAACGAAACCGGCCGCATTCTCGCGATGGCGGGCGGCTTTTCATATCCGGCAAGCCAGCTTAACCGCGTCGTCCAGAGCCTGCGGCAACCCGGCTCAACCTTGAAGCCGCTGACCTATCTCGCCGCCCTTCGCAAGGGATTGCAGCCCAACACGCTGGTGATGGACGAACCCATTACGCTGACACCGATCGGCGCGACGGTCCACGCGCGCCGGGGCGATTTCTGGTCGCCGAAGAACTATGACGGCGGCGCTTTGGGCGCCATTACACTGCGGCGTGCGCTGGAAAACTCCCGCAATCTCGCCACCGTGCAACTGCTCGCGTCCGGCCTCGACGACGGTGCCGAGCGAGGCCTCGACCGGGTCTGCGAGCTCGCGATGGAAGCGCAGCTCTACAAGGACTGCATGCGCTACTACCCGTTCGTGCTCGGTGCCCAAACCGTGCGGCTCATCGACCTTGCGGCTTTCTATGCAGCGATCGCCAACGAGGGCGCCCGACCCCGGCCCCATGCGATCGAAACGATCGAACAGGACGGCCGACCAATCTACCAGCACGATCCGCGTGCGGTGGACTGGATCGGCTCGGCCGACCGCGCATCGTTTTACCAGTTGAAATCAATGCTGCAGGGCGTGCTCGCGCGCGGAACCGCGCGCGTCGTGAAGCATCTTTCGCCCTTTGTCGGCGGCAAGACGGGTACCACTGATAATGCGGTCGACGCCTGGTTCGTCGGTTTCACAAATGACGTTACCATCGCCATCTGGGTCGGCTACGACAACAGCGATGGCGGGCGCCGCTCCCTTGGCCGCGGCCAGACCGGATCAAAAGTGGCGCTGCCGATGTTCGAGCCGATCGTGCAGGCAACCTGGGAGCTGCACGCTCCCAAGACGGCATTGAACGGCCCTTCGCGCGAAGCAATGCATCAGCTCGCTACTCTGTCGATCGATCCCTATACCGGCGATCCTTCACCGGCCGGCTCCGGCCGCGCTTTTACCGAGTATCTCAAGAGGGATCCGTCGGGCAGAATCGATGATACGCAATTTCGGATCGTCTCGCGTGCAGAAAGCTACGCCTATCGTGGCGGTCGTGATGAAGACGACGGGCCATTCCAGCCGTGGTCCGACGAGAGCCCCCATTACGGCGATAACCGGTTGCCCTTTCCATTCCCGACCTGGCGTCTTGGTCCTCGCGAATATCCCTCCTGGCGCGGACCTCCCGATGACGAGGACCGCCTCCCGCGACCGCCGCTCCGAGTCGACCCCGATTATTTCTGGCGGCGGCTGAATTGAGCATTGACCCATGAGACTCCACCGTGCCGCTGTCCTCATCGCTGCCTGCGTGGCCGCTTGCACAGGTGCGGCCGCGCAGGAATTCCAGCTGGAGGACGTGCCCGCACCCGCCAGCGTCCCGATCGATCAGATCAAACCGCGCACCGTCATCTTCGCCGACCAACGCAACGACAAGCTCGCCGATCCCTCGACCGAGCTCATTCCTTTCGACGATTGGGCCCGCTCACGTCCGGTTCAGCGGCGCTTCCTCTCGCTCTTCCCGAGCTTCGTTGAGCCCACGCTCAACCAGCAAACGAAGCTGAAGCTCTCGGTCTACCAGGCGGAGGCGCGGTTTCGACTTTCAAGACCGGCAGCGGCATTGGATCTGTCGCGGTATGCAAATGTCGCGTTCCTTGAGCAGATCGATCCGGCCGTCAAGCACTGGCCCATCACGGCGGGCGATGATGCTCCCAACAAAGACGCGGGCGCCGCGCATAACCGTCCGCCGGATCGCCGCTGGTGCGAGGACGCGAACGCGATCTGCGTGCGGTCCCGCTACATGTTCGAAGGGAAAATTCCGGCGGGCATTCAGCTTGCCAACAAGCTGCGCGAGGAGAGCAAAAAACCGATTCCGGATTTCATCGAGTTCCAGAGTGAGATCATGCTGGTCACGCAGCCGCGCCTTGCCGAGTTGCCGAGCCTGACAGGGCTCGACTCCACAGTCACCAGCGCGCTCGAGCAGAACATCTTTTGGGTGAACCAGGTCATCCAGTTCGGCAAGCTGCTTGCGGTTCTGCAACAGCATCCGACCGAGCGGGAAGCCGCCATCGCAACGGTCTACATCCTGATTGCGGTCAGGAACGACGTGCTGAACAAGCAAAGGGAATACAGCAATACACCCGTTCTGCGAAACCTCGTTCCCGCGCAACTGCTCATGGGCAAGAGCTCCTTCAACAGCGGCGATTCGCTGAGCGCCGGCCTGCCGAAATACGCCAGAAGCCGCATCAAGGCGATCGCCAACATGATGGAGCGGGAATAGATCGTGTGCGGCAACGACAAATCGCGTTTGCAGTCGACAGGCGTCTGAGAAACCCCGAAGAACTGGCAAACAGGTCTCCGAGCCAGGGCAAGACTCCTGCCGCCACCGCTTGCAAGATCAGTCGCTCAAGAGGCTGGCACTCCCGATCGGGACTCCCATCCCAAAATATCGCGGAATATCGTGCATTTGGCGCTCCCTAGGGGAATCGAACCCCTGTTTCAGCCTTGAGAGGGCTGAACCGCAGAAGCGAGTTCGCGGCCGACATTGTCGCCCGAGTCCCCGAGCGACCCGGAGGCGCGTCCGGCCTCGATCTACCAAGGATTAGATTGTTGGCCCGGGCTTTTGTCAGATTGCGTGGCCAGTTCCACTTGATGGGTGGGGCCCACGACAACGATCGAGGAGTCAGGTTCAAGCGAATGAGCGAGCAGCAACGACGCCTCAAGAGATTGCCAATCAAGGATTCACCACGAAGCCATCAAGGATTCGGTTACTAAGGCGAAAGCTGAGGCGCTACCGATGCGCTACGGACCGGGATTCGATGCGACGCGACCCTTTTAACGCATTGATATCGTGCAGACTTCTGGTAGCGGGGGTCCGCTACATCGCTAAACCCACTATTTCGGAGGTCCTGTTTTCTTACCGGCGAGCAGCCTAACTCGGGCCGTCGGGACTTGGTAGTCCGCCAAAAGGCCGCCGATTCTTTACCTCCCCGCGCCCCATAGTCTTCCTGACGTGGCTCATTGTGCCGGGTGTCATCTACGCGTGGCGCCGGGGCCACAGGCAGCTTGCTTGTAAGGCCAGCCTTTTGATGTTTGCTGCACTCACAATTGATGCACTCGGCGTTCGTCGCGGTCTAAAGGTTGAGTACTTCGTATTCACTGATCCCTTGATCATCATCGCCGGAATGCTGCTGATGGCCCGGATCGACTTTGTGCGCTCCCATCGGGCAACGTTCCCAGTAGGCGCGACGCTGATTGCCTTGCACATCGTTGTAAGCAAGGCCGAGCCTATAAAAATGCTCATTAAACGCAGCGGGCCGGAAAGCATTTGTGAGTGGCACCAGGAATACTTGCCAACCTCCGCCTGCCCTGGTGTGCTTCCCTATCGAGTTCGAGGCCCACCAGCACGTAAAGACTGATCGTATTCGTCTCAACTCGGACCGGTGCCGGAAACGGACCGTGCACCTCTCCAGGCCAGTCTTGCCTTTCAAAGTCAAGCGGGGCCGGTTCCATGCAGACAACAGCACCTCCCGCCGATGCCGCTTTGCGTGGACTGAAAGCCGCGCAATACGTCCGCATGTCAACGGATGCCCAGAAATACTCGATCGAGAACCAAATGGCGGCGATAGCCGCGCACGCCGCGCGGCGGCACATCAAAATTGTCCGCACTTATGCCGATGCCGGCCGCAGTGGGCTTCGCATCCAGGGACGCGCCGGGCTCCAGGATCTTATTCGGGACGTCCAGCTTGGCCGCGCCGACTACGATTGCGTGCTGGTGTATGACATCACACGATGGGGACGGTTTCAGGACGTGGATGAAAGCGCCTATTATGAGTTTATTTGCAAACGCGCGGGCGTCCGTGTCCACTACTGCGCCGATGAGTTCGAGAACGACGGGAGCTTGGCCTCCATTGTTCTCAAGAACATCAAGCGGGTCGCGGCTGCCGACTACAGCAAGCAGCTGTCAAAGAAAGTCTTCCTCGGACAGTGTCAGGTCGTAAGCCTCGGCTACTGGCGCGGCGGTCCGGCCGGCTATGGGTTGCGCCGCATGCTGCTTGACGAGCATGGTAAGCCTAAAGGGGTCCTGGAGTACGGGGAACACAAGAGCCTAAAAGCTCAGCGCACCGTGCTAGTGCCCGGTCCCGCGCCGGAGCAGAAGGTCGTGCGCCGCATCTTCAAGGCGTTCGTCGACCGGAAAAAGAGCCGAACACAGATCGCGATCGACTTGAATGCGAACAGCATTCCCAACGCACGCGGCAAGCCGTGGACCTCGCTGACCATCAGCAACACCCTCAAGAACGAGGCCTATGCCGGGCATCTGGTTTATAACCGTCGCTCTCAGAAGCTCGGCGAAAAGCAGGTGGCCAACCCGCCTGAGATGTGGGTTCGCCGGGACAATGCCTTCAAGCCTCTCATTGCGCCACGTCTCTTCGCTAAGGCGCAGCGTCGACTTGCGCAGGTCGAGCATGGACGCGTCCTGTCCAACGCACAGATGCTCGAGCGCCTACGCACCCTGTTCCGCCGGAAGGGCCGCTTGTCGCTGAAATTGATGATGACCACAAAGAGTATCCCCCACAATAAGACCTACGCTCAACGTTTCGGATCGCTGGCGGAGGCATTCAGGCTGGTCGGCTTCGAACCCAATCCCCGCTATTGCTTTCGCGAGACCGCGGCAAAGGTGGACCGACTGATCGCCTCCATCGCCCGCGACATCATCGGCGAGGTGGAAAAACGCCGGCGCAGCATCACTTTTCTTCAAGAGCTCCGCCTGCTGACTATAAGCAGCAATGTGACTGTATCGGTCACCTTGGCGCGGGCGGTATCTGACGGAGAACAATATTCCGGACCTACTCCTCGATGGGAGGTACTAAGGCTCAAGTACAAGAAATCTGATCTCGTCCTGATCGTTAGACTTGATGCCGCCAATGAGCGGATCCAGGATTTCTTCCTGCTCCCCACAGCTAATCTGCCCAAGACAAGAGACGGACGCGTGCGAATTTCGACGCGGGTCTTTGGTCAAAGTAGGTGCCCCACATTTGCGACTGTCATCAGCGCCCTGCATCAGCGGCTGGATGGACCTCAGTGCGGCTTTGAGTTGCATGAACGCGAGGTCAGCCGCCGGTCAGCCATTCAAAACCGTGCTTCCACAACAACGCTAAGCCAGCAGAAGAGACCACGGACGCGAACGCGGCCCAAAACGCGGAGCGACTGCGCGCAGCACTGATCGACCGCAAGTACAGGAATGCCCCTAGTAGTGTGCCATAGTTCCTCCTGAAGTCTCCATTGAGCTTTGCAATCTTTGACAGCTCGGAAGTTGTCTCGATTTCATCGGCCATATGCGCTGACCCTCGTTACTGAACCAGCGCCTTATGAACCACTGTTTTGCCCGACGGATCAACCGAAAAATTTCGGTATTTCAAAAATATTTCTCAGGCCGGCTCTTTGGTCGTTGACCAACCTTTTGGCGTCATGCCAGGGGACGCCGCTAGGCCTAGCGGCTTGCCTCCCAGCCCGTTCGCCGGAATCTATGTCGCATGGGCACCAAGTCGCGCGAACTCAACTGGGGCGGCCGGATCATGGGCGCGAAGATCCATGCGCAGGGTGCCCGCAAGCGTGCCCAGGAGGCCGAACGTGAGGCAGATCGTGCGGAGGGAGCAGCCTGGTCTGTGCGCATGGAGGGCTACGGCGGACCTGCCCAGCCCTCCCCAACGGTCGGTCAGTGCCTCAACGGCGGCCTTGGTTGGCTGGAGGTCGAGTGCGTCCGCTGCAAGGACGCGCGCGAGCCTGCCTCTCGACGCCATCCGCCGGCCTAAAGATACGCCGCTCTGGAAGCTGGAAGCCTCGCTGAAGTGCCGATCGTGCCGCACACCGCGATACGCGCCGCCCGCGCGCATGATCAAGTTGATCGAGGCGCGGCAAATCACGCCTTACAAGTGGGTGCATCCAACTGAAGAACGTTAGGTCGAGTTGCAAATCGGGTTAGGTGGAACCATCTGCAATCTATATTCGATCACCACCAACCAAGCCGCCATCAGCGCGCTGTTTCGCGTGATCAATCAACACGGCGGTAATTTAGCGCCGATGCTAGGCGTATTCCCGGACTACAAGGCACCCATCGTCCGGACCGGGCGCGTCGTCGATGTGAAGCAAGTCGGGCGCGGGCATCGCGTGCCACAGCGCTGCAGTGACCGACCGGTCCTTGCGCCAAAGGCGATGCCCGACATCAGCATTGGTCCGCGAGGATCCTCAACTCAGGAGCCACGAGAGGGCGCCACATGATGATGAAACCAGCCTCGTCGGTGGCGAGGAAAACCCCTGCGCGCGATCTCCTCCGGTTCGCGAGGCGCTTGACGGGAATCTGCGGCAGGATGTTTTTGTCCAACACTTCGCCTGCACCATCTCGGCGTCTGCGGAGTCCGAAGTTGCTTCACCAAATGTCTGCGGACACACACGATCCTTTCAATGCCTAAGATCCTGCTACTCGCTATTTAACCTGCTCTTCCCCCTTCTTGCTCACGTGCCAAATGTGGATGTGATAATGGGGCTTATCGAGTCCAGGATGACCGGAATTGAAGTAGGCGGTTACGTGGTCCCCCTTTCCGGCGAGGCCTTCAAGATCGAATCGTTTTCGATTCTCAAGGTCCTCGATAGGGAGCATGTAGATCGTGCTGCTCAATCTGCCGTTGCGGTCGAAAGCACGGTATGGTCCGTTCGGGAGCGTGTTGGGCTGAACGTAAAGCGCGCCGATACCGGGGAAGAAGGGCGGAAAATCTACGAGCGAGCTCACCTGCTTATATCCTATGCGCTCGCTCTTCCGTCTGTCGCTGATGTGCACCGCCACTCGTTTAGGCTTGCGCCTGTGCATGTAGATCGTGCTGCTCAATCTGCCCCTAAGGTCGAAAGCACGGTCGCTTATGTGCACCGCCAATCGATTCGGCGGACTGGGCGTGAGCGTCTCGGTTTTGCGTGCTGTCTGCGCGTTCGCCGCCAGAGGCACGGCGAGGATGGCCAGGGCCAGAAAGCCTATGGCACATACACACTTCATCATTGTTATGCCCCTACCATTGCTGCTCGAAGGCCACCCTGTAACGGATATGAGATCGGTCAGCGGCCTCTCCGCTCCCGCCACCAGCGCAGGAAACCCTGAAACAAGCGTTCGCGCTCGGTGGCGGAAGGAACAATGCCCGACTGATCCAAATACCGCTCAAACTCCGCCCGCGAGTCGGCATCGGGTGTTGCCAAGTGGTGCTGCTTCAGCCAGCGTTCCGCGGGAGCGAAGCGGCTCCACCCGGGCCACACCGCCGCAAGATTGATCTGTTTCCATTTCGGGTGCCGCGCTGGACCCTCAAACTCCGAAATGCGCGAGAAGAACGCGTAAACGAACGTCTCCAAGCGTTGGTATCGCTCGCTTGTCCGAGGCGAGTTGGAAGCAATGAGGACCGAACCAACCGCAAGCGTCTCGATGCGCCCGTCAGAAGCGATCAGGTTCGGATAATCCTGGTGGGTGAAAGTCCCCGGCAGATAATCCCCTTCCAAGGATGAAGTGTATGGCACCGGAACGAGATGGAAGCCGTCCTCGCGCCCGTATCGTTCGAGCCAACGGGCGGGTTTGCCCGTGATGAACAAGGTGGCCGCAATGTCGCCGCTCCGCATGCCTTCCGCAGCTGCATTCTGATCAACATTAATTTCTGTCACTTTCACGCCCAGTCGACTGAGGATGTCCCGCGCCAAGACTTCCGTACCGCCATCCTCCTCCCCAAGGTTGACGCGTGTTCCAGCGAGGTCAGCAACAGTGCGGATCTCTGGGCGCGCAAGGATGTGGAGTTCTTCGTGGAAGAGGGGGGCGATGTAGACCAAGCTCTTCGAGATATCACCCAACTCCTTGCTGGCGCGCAGGCGCTCGAGCAGAATTGTGGGCGTAATGCCCATGTCGGCGCCCGGTAGGGTTAGCACGTCACGAACGTTCTGAATGCCGCCCTTGCCGACCATCGGCAGAATCCGCAGTGCGACCTCCCCTCTCGGACCAGTCTCCTGTCCGGTCGCGAGAACCGTCGAGATCTCATGAGCGATTGCAAAGTCGGTCGCGTTTGGGCGACCCGTCACGATCCCAACCGTATTTGAGTTAGGGGAGCGCTTGGCTTGTGCCAGGCGAGGCATGGCCTGCATTGGATAGGGCTGTATCTGTGGTTCAGCTTCAGGCTCACTCGTTCGCGCGATCGATGGCATAGCCTGATGAAACACGCAGGCCAATAGCAAGAAAACAACGATCGCCATTCGCACAGGCAGAAGCTTGCGATGCGATCTACAAGCTTTCTGGCGGTCCTCGACAATGGCAATGAAGATGCCTCTTGATCCTATTTTCATCGTAGGGTCTCCGCCTAGCCCTGTCGCGTCGCATGTGCCTTTAGGTCGGCCAAGCTGCCTTAGACCAATCGAGCCTGCACGTCGCGCCTCCCCGATATTTCATGACGCTTATCGTTGCCTCGATCTGCGCTCGCGCCTGTGTGATTCCACCCTCGATCAGGCAAGGTCAAAATTTGGACGCCCATACGTGGTCCGACACTCTAACGTGGGCTCATCAGCCGAATAATACCTCTTTCGAGGTATTTGCCCGACCTTCCGTGTCATGGCCGGCACGTACCTTGTGTGATGCGCCTCGTTCCCCACGCTCAAGCTCTTTCTCAAGCGCGGAAGTCATATTGGATTGAGCCGACGACGATCTGGGGTTTGAGGAATAGCTGACTCGCTGATTCCCATCGGGATCTTCGCCTCCGGCGCCATGTGTGGACGGCTTCGGGTTGGCAAGGAGAATCTTCACTTTGCGGCGTTGGTCGGTGCGGCCATGTGTTGGGCCTGTTTGCGCGGTTCACGTGACCGCTGGCCATACTGCCCTCCGCGGATCAGGTCCCGATCAAAAGCACGCATTTCAACGATGCCGTGGCCCGTGTGGGTTGTCCTGATCGCCGGATCGACCGGCGCTGCATTTAAGTGCTGTTCGCCCTTCCAACCGTTAAGTCACACCGGCATGTCCGGCGTGATCTCGTTTTACGCCATGAGAGCGGCGGGTTCCTTGTAGCGTTCGTTCCTCGCCATTATCGCCCAGGCTATCCTGGCGAGTTTGTTGGCGAGCGCGATGGCGGCGACCTTGGTTGCTCGCCGGGCCAGCAATGCGGAGAGCCAGGGTCGATGCCCCGTTCCATGGATGTTGGCATAGCGTATCACGGCGAGTGCGCCTGCCGTGAACAGGCTGCGCAAATAGCGATCGCCCTGCTTGCTGATACTGCCAAGCTTGTCCTTGCCTCCGCTCGAGTTCTGCTTCAGCACGAGTCCAACCCAGGCCGAGAAGTCCCGACCTGATCGGAAGGCCTTGGCATCAGCAACGCTCGCGACCAGCGCCGTTGCCAGCGCCGGACCGACACCAGGAATCGCGTCCAGCCGTTTGCTCGTCGCGCTTGATCTGTGCCAGGCGATGATGCGTCTGTCGAACTCCAGGAGTTTGGCCTTCAGTGCCCGCAACTGACTGCCGAGAGCCTCAAGACACGCGCGGGCCACCTCCGGGAGCCGGCGGTCAGCTGTATCGGCGACGACTTCCAGCAGTTGCTCGACACCTCGGCGACCGACCGGGGCGACAATCCCGAACTCGGCAAGATAGGCCGGATTGAATTGATGACGGCAGTCTGCTGGCGGATAAAGAGACGGCGCGCGCGATGAAGCATCAGACAGCTCTGTTGCTCGACCGTCTTGGTCGGCACGAACCGCATGTTGGGTCTCGTGACCGCCTCGCAAATGGCCTCTGCGTCCGTGGTGTCGTTCTTCTGCCGCTTGACGTAGGGCCTCACATAGGCCGGAGGCATCAACCGCACCGTATGCCCCAACGCCTGCAGTTCGCGGGACCAATAGTGGGATGACGCGCAAGCCTCGATCCCCACCAGGCATGGCGGCAACTTCTCAAAAAACGACAGCATGATCCGGCGCCTGAGTTGGCGCCGGATCACCACCTGGCCGGCTGCATCGACGCCATGCACTTGAAGACCGACTTCGAGATATCCAGACCGATCGTCGAAATTGACTGCATAGGCTGCTCCTCCGAATCGTAGGAGCCTCAAACGGCGCCCAATCCTTGGCACTCTCGTGCCCGTGGAGGAGCCGTCCACAGCATCAAAAGCGGACGTCATAATCAAGGAATGGGACTTGGCTACTTACTTACGGCTGTTAAATCTGTGGCCTGATTGCCCGACTTCTCCTCTTGTTTCATGGCGCGAGCGCGCGCGTTCGGATTGCGGCGTTCCCATCCCGAGTGCAGGCTATAACGCACGTTGGTGGGGCTAGAGTCCCGATTACCGAACGACGTAAATCGAAAGACATAAAGCCAACGCTGAATTGCAGGCGCCTGTTTCTGGCGAGAGTATTGCGGGGCTGAACGCGCGAGAGCAGTTCGCTTCCAAGCAAAGCAAGGAGAACATCATGCAAGACAGACGCACGCGGAGAGAACTCAGTGAGAAAGAACTAGAGCAGGTCTGTGGTGGAAAATTAACAACTGCGAACCCGGGCGGGCAGCCCCACGGTGCATCGCAGATCACCACTACTTCAGGGAATGGTAATGCCCCTCCGGGCCAAAATAAAGACCTGCCCCCGGGACTCCAGTAGTCGGCGGGATCGAACGCCGATCAAGAATTCGTCCAATACAGATCCAAGGAGAATGTCATGGATACTCCGTTGAAAAAGATGGACGATTTGAGAGAGATCGCCGAAACCGAGTTGGATTTTGTCCACGGTGGCGCACCGCCGGCCCAGGGAAGCGGCAAGAATGAAGGTGACCACAAGGTAGACGTCTTCGCAGGGAATCCGCACGACCGCCCCGGCGCGAACGCCAAGTAAACACCGTAGTTTTGATCGCGAGGGTAGCCAAGGAGATCGCCGACTTCCAGTTCGACGGCACGCCGATCAACCAGACGCTCGTCAATGATCTCGCCGGCGGCGGCTTCATCGCACGGCAGCGCAACGTCGTTCTGGTCGGCGGCACCGGCTCCGGTAAAACCCACCTGGCCATCGCCATCGCCAGAAGCTGCATCCGATCTGGTGCCCGAGGCCGCTTCTACAACGTCGTCGATCTCGTCAATCGCGTTGAGAGCGAAACCCGCAACGGAAGGCAAGGACGGCTCGCCGAGCATCTGGCCCGGATCGACTTCATCGTGCTGGATGAACTCGGTTATTTGCCCTTCTCTCAGTCCGGGGGCCAGCTTCTCTTCCAGCTCGTCAGCCGGCTCTATGAGCGCGCCTCCGTCATCGTGACCACCAATCTCGCCTTCGGCGAATGGCCGAGTGTGTTCGGCGATGCCAAGATGACCACCGCGCTGCTCGACCGATTGACCTATCACTGCGACATTGTCGAGACCGGCAACGATAGCTGGCGGTTCAAGAGCCGAGACGACGTTTGTCGAGCAGAAGAATGGTGCGGTCGTCCGCCGCCTCATGGGCTATGGCCGGTTCGATGGCGTCGAGACGGCGCGTATGATGGGCCGCCTCTATGCGGCGGCACGGGCTCTATGTCAACTTCTTCCAGCCGTCGTTCAAGCTGAAGGAGAAGCGTAGCGAAGGGGCTAAAGTGATCAAGCGGTATCATCTCCCATCGACGCCCTACGACCGTGCATTGGCGCATCCCAGGGTGACCGCAGCCGTGAAGAAACGGCTCCGCGATCAGTATCGCTCGCTTGATCTGGTCGCACTGTTGGCGGAGATTCGCGCAACCCAAGAGGAGCTAGCAATCGCGTCGATCATCGTGCCGGACAGGCGCGCGGCCTGCAACCCGCTCACACTAGCGCCCTGACAGCGACCGCGGCGACGTTCGCGAAGCCGCTCGGCAAGACGGTGACGGTCGGCGAGCCGCGTGGAACGCACTGGCGAACTCGTCGGCCCTATAAGACCAGAGGTCGCATGCCGTCCAAGCTCGACCCGCATCTTGCTGCGATCGAAGCCTGGCTCGCAGAGCAGCCGCAGCTCACGGCGCTCGCAATTGTCGGCCGGCTGAGCGAGAAATACCCCGAGGAGTTCGGAAAGAGACAGCATTCGATTGTGCAACATCTGCTGAGGGTGCTCAGACGGACGGCTGCCGAACGGTTTGTCGCCCAAGGCCCGCTCGGCGACGCCATGACCGCTGCCCCATTGCCCGGGGTTGTGGACGGCTCGGGCTATGTAGGGCCCGGCCCGCCTACAGCCCCTCTCGTCGAGCAAGCCGGGAAACCATCTGGCGCGGCCGATCAATCGACATCCGACCGTCATCGGCAATGGTGCCATTAGGGTAACATTCGCGGATGCGGCAATACGAGGCGCCAAATTTGCAAGCCGATTGACACGCTTGAGGATGTAATTCCCCTGCATCGTGTGGCCTCGGCGGTGGCGCACCCCGCGTCGATCTTCGCAAACCTGTTCGCAACGAGCGAGCAAGTTCATCGCCTTCACCGCAAATGTCACTGCCCCTCGCCGTGGAAGTCCTTCAAGAAGGCATTCTCGATGTGCCTCCGAAGCTTATAACCGTGCTTTGAGAAGCGAACGGCCGTGAAGTTGAGCGGCCCCTTCTACAGCTCTCGCGTCCAAGCTGCTGTTTGCTATCAGAGATGCGTCGCTTCGTTTGACTGCGGCCCTTGCTTGGACAGAGTGCGGGACCAGCAAGTTTGGCGCGACGGGCGGTGAGTTGGCGTTTTCGCTAAGCTCGTTGCTAATGCCCCAAATGGCGGCTTGCGTCCGATTGTGCACGCCGATTTTGCGAAGGATCGCCTTTACATGAACCTTAACCGTCGATTCCGCGATGTCGATCTTCCGTGCGATGCATTTATTCGAATCGCCTTCGATGACGCAGCGCAAAATCGATTTTTGCCGCGGAGAAAGCTGTTGTGCACTGCGTTCATCTGGCGTGACTGTCAGGTCCTTGCGCGCGGTTGCGCGATCATTGTGTCCGCCCTTGAGATCGAGGGATAAGGGCAGGAATGCCGGAGGAAACACTGTTTCGCCCATGATCACCAGTTCGATCGATCTGGTGAATACGTCACGGCTCATGACGTCAACGAAATACCCATTAGCACCGGACTGAAATGTTGCAGCCACTTCATCTGGCCGGTATCGATCGGCAACCACAACTACGCGCCCATCTGGGTGACCGCGTCTGAGAGGCTCGATTTGCTCGCGGACAATCTGGAAATCGTCGCCGGTATGTACAAGGACAAACAACTTTTGGCCCTGTTCGAATTTCCTTACGTACAATCGATCAGCACATGTCACTGAACTCACAGTGCCAAAATCCGCAGAGCGTAGGAATTCAGTAAGAGCGTCTTTTCGTAAGCTGTTTCCTCCAATGACTATGGTCGTTAGAGAGCGTTTCCTCCTGATAGATCTCCTGCTCATAATTGATCTCCTGCAGGCAATTCAAATGTCGCAAACGACAGGATGCCGGTCGGTGGCAGTTATTGGTATATTTATATTCCAGGCGGGCTGGCTGAACCTGCATCTCGCGAATCGGAGGCTCCTTTGCCTACGATAGACAAGCGCCATTACCGGCAAGATACCGATGAAACGGGAAATCGCCGCAGCTTAGGCCCGCAGCACTGCGCTCATGTGACGTAGCGCGACTACATAGTAGGCCGAGCACGCGCTCTGTATATGCAGCCGCTATTGCAGAGGCAGTCGCATAGAAACCATGTGAGAGTCTGTATTGCTCAATACACTTTACCACTTTATTTCGCGCTGAACCAAAGTGGAACCGAAATCGGCGGCAAGCTCCCGGGCGCACCTGTTCGAAATACGAGGATTGGGCGGGCGTGCAGTTCACAATCAATTAGCTCTCTACGGCAGGACGCTCTTACGCGGCCCAATCGACTTCTTGAACGATGTTAGGATCGCTGATCGTTATGGAGTAGTCCAAAGGATGTACTTGCACGGATGCGCTCGCTGCTCAAAGCTTGTGCAAGCCGACCGGCCGAGGTATTTGCCATCGGATCTTTCGGCGGCGAATGCCAATACTGATATTCGTTTTCCAAGGATAGACTTACGATGATAAGGCAGCTGGCTAAGAATAGAGTGCTTGCCGCCATGTCGCCAGCCGAGATTGAGCTTCTCAAACCGGAGGAAGCCGAGTTCTCGCGCGGTGATGTCCTGTTCGACTGGCATAGTCGGGTGGACCGGATTTACTTTCCTCATACAGCGCTTGTATCGCTTTTGACCCACCTGAAAGAGGGCGGGACGATTGAAACGGGTACAATCGGTTGTGAAGGGATCGTTGGGTCGTTTGCGATTCATGGCGATGGCATTGCTCTGACGCGGTCGATTGTGCAGATTCCGGGACGTTGTTCCGTGGTCAAACTCAATCGGATGAAGAAGGCGGTTTCCGAAAGCGAAGGAATCCATATGCTCGTCGGTCGCTTTCAACAGGCCTTCGCCGCACACGTTCTGCAGCAAGTTGCGTGTAATGCAGCCCATGATGTGCTCTCGCGATGCGCGCGCTGGATCCTTATGGGCCTTGACCGAACTGAGGGTGACGTTGTCCATCTCACGCACGAATTCTTGGGAGAAATGCTTGGTACGGTACGACCGACCGTGTCGTTGGCTCTCAAGAAGCTTCAAAACGATGGGCTCATCGAGACGTCCTACGGGAGGATCCGAGTGCTGGATCGTTCGGGGCTCGAGAATGCGAGTTGCGAGTGCTACGGGGTCATCCGAGCGACATATCGGAGACTGCTACCCCTGACGTATGCGTGAGGCCATCGCGACGGAGTTGCGAGCGAGCGCTAACACTGACTCAGCGCCGCGAGAGCATCCCTAAGCAGCTCCGAACAAACTTGCCACCCGGTTCGCCGGGTCTCGGCAGCACGCGCGCCGATTTTATACGTCGCTGGACCATAATCTGATCCTGCGGCCGTGAATTTTATGTATCTACGCAGCTGGGCTCGCGAAGCCTTGGCGGTAACACGGTCAGGGCTTGACGTAAGTCCAGCCCTGCTCCTCCCGCTCCATAATGCGTACCACGCCGGAGTTGACGACTTGAGCCTGTGGAATGAGCTGTATCTCCTTGTTCTCATGCTTGCGCATGTTCTCCCGCGTGTTGCCGCACGCTTTGAACATCACATCCGGCGTGCTCAACGACATCGTTTCAATTCGGTCCTTCACCGGCGAGGTATCGGTGCGGAGCATGTGCAAGCCGGGCCCGAAGGTGATCACTTCGATCTTAACCTTCTCGCCCATGTCTTTATAATGTTGCACAACGTTTGTAGCGTTGTTCAGGGTCAGATTCATCGCCGCCGCATCGTTACTATTCACCTGCAAGATGAGGCGATGTTCTTTGTTCTTAGCCGTCGATCGATTCTCTGAGCTCGATAAGCGGCGCACGTCATTTTTCGTCGCAACCACCGCTTTTTGTTTTCGCAGAAGGGGCTCCGGCGCCCGGTCGCCAGGTCGCGCAGCTTCCTGCGCCGTAGACAAAGATACCGCCACAAGAAGCATCGCCAGGCTTGTTGTTCCATTTAGCGCAATTTGCGGTAACATAACCACCTCCCATTAGCTTTCCTTGTGCCAATATTAGCTGTTCGGCTTTGCGATGGCGGCAGGCCATTTGCATGCCGTGGCAATCTTGGTGCGCACCGCCTCAAGTCCGACCAAGGAGAACGTTCCATGTTGAGAGGCCCCCAGGCGGGAAGCAATGTACACGACCAGTTCGCCATCGTTTGGGAGCGACTGAAATAAGGCCCTCGGATCGGCCTTGAACGCAATACCGGTCCCGAATGCAGGAGTGGCCGCAGCGATTTGGACGGGCTGGCCACCCTTGGTGCTGTAGGAGACGACGTAATCCTCAGCCCGCCCGGAGATCGCGGGGCCGGAGACAGCGAGTTCGCTCCGTTCACCCCGGCAACGCATGGTCAGCTGCAGCGGTGAGCCGCCTGCGACCTCGCGCGACGAGGTCGTCGCGGTGGCGATGGGCGTGTAATCCACAGGCGAAATCGTCTGACTGACGACCCACTCGCTTACCGCCACTGTGGGCCCGGCCGGCGGCCCGATGCTTCGCGCGAGCTTGTCCAGACATTCCACCCGCTCCTCGCGCTGCATCAGACTACAGGTACGAAGTTGCGCCAGCGGATTCTCGGCGCTCTGCGCGGGTGCCACTCCTGTAACGAAAGCGAGCGCGGAAGCCGCGGTAAAGATCGCGCGATTCATTTCGATGCCTGCGTAGCGCGAGAATGGTTATCCAGCCACACCTGCGCCGCTGGAAAGCGGGTAAGCCCGGGCACCGTCGCACCTAGATTGATCGATTTCCATTTTCGATCAAATCCGGGCTCCTGCAGTCTGTCGACGCGGGAGAACAGATGATCGACAAAGCGAGCGACACGCTCATAGCGATACGTGTTATTTCGCCAATTGTAGGCGACCAACGCAGTCGGCACGGCGATCGTGTCGACGTGTTCGCCTTCTTTAATAAGGCCGGGATAATCGGATGCTTCGAGAGATGCAGGAAGATAGTAATCTTCCAGCCTGCTTTCGTACGGTACCGGCAGGAACTTGAATCCAGGGTCCCAGCGTCCACGCACGAAGGGCTCGACCGGCTTGGACGTGATGAACACGACCGCAACAATATCACCCTTGCGCATTTGTTCCAACGCGACCTGATGCGGAATGAAGGTCTGTTGCACGTCAAGTCCGAGACGGCTGAAGATCAGCGGCCCAGAATAGGCTGCGGCAGTACCTTGATTGTTGAAATTTACCTTCTTCCCGACCAGGTCTGTCAGACTGTGAATCTCCGGCCGAACGAAAATATGCAGTTCGGAGGGAAAGAGATTCAGCACGTAGGCGAGGCGATGCTGAATGTCCGGCACTTGCCTCTTGTACTCGTCGAGCACGTCGGCATTGATGATGGCCGCATCGATGCCATGCAAATAGAGCAGTGAGTTGACGTTTTCGGCGGCTCCTCGCGTCACGATAGGCAATACATGAAGATTGTCGCCGTCGTCAGCAACACGAGCGATCTCTGCAGCAAGACGGATAGGCGCGCCCTCGAGGAGGCCTCCGGCAAGGCCGACGGTCCAGGCATTCATCGTCACTCTCGGTTCCGGACGAGTGGGTGTCTGCGCTGACGCAGCAGTGTCCATCTTGGCACCTTTCGTTCGCGCATCCAGGCCGGAGGGCTGCAGCAGGAACAAAGGAGCGAGAGCAGCGAGCAATAATTGTGGTCGAAAGAACTTTAGCATGTGGTACTCCTTTTCGTGAGAGAATGACCAGCGCCGCAGCTCCTCTACCGAAGCGCTTCCAATCGCTGTTTCGCTTGCGTGTTGCCGACCGCCTCCGCCCTTGCGTAAAGCTCTCGCGCCTTTGACACGTCCCCAAGGGTGCCAACTGTTGACCATTTGGGAAGAACGTGGGGGTCGTAGGTCTCCGCTAGTGCGAAGGCTGCCTGTGCGTTTCCTATTTCAGCCGCGCGCTCAAGCACAATCCGAGCGGCGCCTATATCGCCCTGCTCAAGCAACATCCTCGCGCGTGCGACCAATCTTCCCGCGGCCGCGCCCTCATCGGCGCTGTGGGGCCGCTCGTTTCCGACACGTGCTGACTTGATCTGGTCTGCTTCGAGGGGTTTTGCCCTGTCAGCCTCAAGCTCATTACTAGCGCTTGGAATCGGCCGCGCGCTGGCGACCACTGCGGCTGTAAGCGCGTGGTTGTTCCTGCGCTCGGACGCAGGATCGACTTGCTTCACGCTTGCTTGTTCTTGTTGCAGCGACTTGTGCGGCTCCGTAGTCTCCGTTTCCGCCACTTTCTTTAGCTGCTCAACTTGCCCGCTCTCATTGCGAGCTCGGGAGTCGTATTCATCTCTCGCGGCGTGCGCCGCCTGGAACTCTTTCGCCAGCGCCTCCGCCTTGTCATGCTCCTGCTGTAGCGATCGCTTCAACTGCGTCGCATCACTCTCTGCAGCCTGCTTCAGTCGGCTGGTTTCGTCCTGTGCCTTAGTTAGCAAGGCCGTTTGCGTCTCGACGTCGCGCTTGGCCGATGCCAGCTCCTGTTCGAGCCGCGAGGCTCGTTCGCGTTCCTGCTGCAGGGATGCTCGCAACTCGGCTGCGCCATTGTCCGCTGCCCTCTTCTTGAGGTCTTCCAATTGCTCATCGATTTTACGTGCCTGCGCCTCGTAGGCATATGTCTGGGTGCGCGCTGTTGAAAGCTCCTTCGCCAGCGCCTCCGCCTTGTCATGCTCCTGCTGGAGCGATTGCTTCAACTGCGCCGCGTCACTCTCTGCATGCTTCAGTCGGCTGGTTTCGTCCTGAGCCTTAGTTACCAAGGCCGTTTGCGTCTCGACGTCGCGCTTGGCCGATGTCAGCTCCTGTTCGAGCCACGAGGCTCGTTCGCGTTCCTGCTGCAGGGATGTTCGCAACTCGGCTGCGCCATTGTCCGCTGCCCTCTTCTTGAGGTCCTCCAATTGCTCATCGGTTTTACGTGCCTGCGCCTCGTAGGCATATGTCTGGGTGCGCGCGGTTGAAAGCTCCTTCGCCAGCGCCTCCGCCTTGTCATGCTCCTGCTGGAGCGATTGCTTCAACTGCGCCGCGTCACTCTCTGCATGCTTCAGTCGGCTGGTTTCGTCCTGAGCCTTAGTTACCAACGCCGTTTGCGTCTCGAGGGCGAGCTTGGCCGATGCCAGATCCTGTTCGAGCCGCGAGGCTCGTTCGCGTTCCTGCTGCAGGGATGCTCGCAACCCGGCTGCGCCACTGTCCGATACCCTCTTCTTGAGGTCTTGCAGTTGCTCATCGGTTTTACGGGCCTGCGCCTCGTATGCGTATGTCCGCGTGCGCGCGGTTGAAAGCTCTTTTGCCAGCGCCTCCGCTTTGTCATGCTCCTGCTGTAGCGATCGCTTCACCTGCGTCGCATCACTCTCTGCAGCGTGCCTTAATCGGCTGGTTTCCTCGTTTGCCTTAGTTGCCAAGGCCGCTTGCGTCTCGACATCGCGCTTGGCCGATGCCAAATCCTGTTCGAGCTGCGACGCTCGTTCGCGTTCCTGCTGCAGCAACTTTCGCAACTCGGCCGCGCCACTGTCCGTGACGTGCGGTGGCGCCGCGCTCTCTTCTCTCTTGGCTGCTAGTGCTGTTTGGGCCTCACTTTCGCGCAGATTTCCGGTGAACTCCTGGTCCAGCGAATCAGCCCGCTGATGCTTCGGCTCGAGAGGCTGCAGCAATCCAAGAGCGCGCGTTCCAACGGTGAGTTCGCAGGACCGTCTCTCCGCCGAGCGGCGTTCCGGAGATTGTCCTATATCGCCGACGGCCGCTTGCGAAATATGCATTACTTTTTCGCTGCTGGCCCGACTGGAGAGATAAGAGTCCTTTGCGGTGACCAACTCAGGCGGCAGGAGCTCTGCTCCGTGGTGTTCTTCCGGCGCCTGTCGCGAGATTGGATTGTTTGCCGCCGCTTGCATAAGCCGGGTCGAAGCGTTGCCGACATTGGACGATCGCGAACCGGCGGAGGCGGGCCCTTGTACCTGCGGGGACTCCGAAGACGCGCGCGTTTCCGCCCCTGATGTGGCCGCCAGGACGCTTACAGCAATGAGGACCACCGCTCGCCCATGAGGGAAAACCTGGCGCGCCGGCGGTTGTGCAAGAAGAATATGTGACTCGGCGGAGTCACGCGATGCTGCGCAAGCGTTTGCGTCTTTAAGAAGATCATTCTTCTCTTTTTCCGGAGCATACCTAATCAACTTCCGCATGGCGAACCGCCCCAACTGCGATGCCCAACGATACTCTTCGCAGCTTTGCGCCGCCATTCCTCGCATGGAGGAGGGGCAGCACCTTTTCTGTTCCTCGGATGGCCGACCCTTGTCTATCCTTTTGGGTTAGGGTCGTGCACGATAGACCGTTGAGCCGGGATGCATCCGTTGGCGATTGAAGGTGATGTGCTCATGGTTCGGGATGGCTCAGGGCAGGACCTACTCCATCACACACATCATCCGGAGATCGCGAGCGATCCGCTCAAAAGTCCTAACGGCGAAACGATCGTCGGCAATGCGACACCAGGTTACAGAAGGTGCCTAGTCGTTGCGTCGCCCCAACGGGAGCTCCGCTTCTGCGAACGAAAGGCCTTGCTTCGCTGGAATGCGCAATAGGTACCTTGTTGCGCCCACTTAGACCATGTTGGCCGCTCTTCTCGGCGTCCCTCAAGCGTTGCGGCCATACAGCGAGGAAGCCGCTCGAATGCGATATCGACTACAGCCTGTCGTTCGTCGATCAGCTCGTTTCGTCTACCTCGTCAGGATGTTATCAAAACACAACATTGGTTCGACACTCCGTTCTTCGACGTCAGCCGCGTTAGCACAGTCCTCTGCGACCGGGACTTCAGCCAACCCAGTACAATCAAGCGCGATACCCTGATTTCCAACGAGAGCCAATTGCGTCCTGTTTGCTGCACCAAATTTCCTCATCAATTGGCCTACGTATACCTTCACAGTTGCTTCCGTCATCCCGAGCTCCCGCGCGATCATCTTGTTAGAGTCTCCGAGGCGGACACGCTCAAGCACCTCTCCTTCTCGTCCCGTCAGCTTGCTTTTCCTCCTGCGCCCATTCTGATCGGATTTCAGTGCGGAGCCAGCGCTGCAGTAGTGTGATCGCGGTCTCTCTTCCTGTGATTGGTTTTGCGCTGATTGCCGCTGAAGCTGACGAATAGCGGCTTGTGGATAATACGAACCACCATGTAGGATAAATGATAATGCCTCGCATGCGAGATTGGCGTCTATACCGGTAGGGACAAAGCCTGTTATCTCAGCGGCGACTGCGGCAGCGATCTCTTGAGGATCATCTCTATCCGAGATAATGATTAAGGGTACATCACCTGATTGCCCACGCAGCATCATAAATGTTTGCAAGTTTCCCGGCTCAGCGACGGAGTCGCCGCCCACGTTGACAATCAGCATCCGAATGTCTGTTTGTGCGTGAAGTGCTTCGCAGGCCTGATCGACATCGAAAGATGTCAACCTCAGATCTTCCGAGTTTGCCCAATGCTGAAAGAAGCTTATCAAGCTCGCGCGTCGCAGGCTTTTTGAGTCTATAATCGCAACTAGCGGTTTCCCGTGAGGGATAGACATTCCGCAACTCATGCGTCTGCGCCCCACACACTTACATTGCGATTTGTAATTCAGATAACTCAGTTGGCCCGAGTCCCGCAATCCCCTTCAAAATGGGTAGAGTCCATCACCTCAGAGGGGGATGGGATATGAAGCCCCATCAGACATGAAGCTCCCATCAATAGAATGGTGAACGCGGCCGCGAGGCGAGACGCGCCCTCAGATCACGTATCAGGGGAGCCAGATCAGGTATGAGGCCAGCGAACGGCGGGCGCGTTCAGGTCGATGCGCATCGGAGCCATCGATCGCACGATGCGGCGCAGCGCGGCGGCCAGCGTCCAATTGCTCGGAGGGTCATCATCCGAACGCGCATCGCAACAGAAGGAAAATGGTTTTAAGTCAAAGGTCGTATCGCCGTTCTCGGGGCAACGGTCGTACACGACGATATTGCCCATTGGACGATTCAAATGTCGTACGCCTCATGCAGCGTTGCGCAACACTGAAATCTACGTACAATTTTGTGTCGCAAGAAGACTGCCGACACGGGCAATCTATTGCGTCAGACCGACTGAAACAGGAGGCTGCAATGACCATGACTAGCAACAATGGAATGCGTGAGTTGGCCGACAAGGAACTGGATGCAGTGTGTGGCGGGGGCGGCTTCAGAACGGGAGACATTTGGGCCTTCCAGAAAAACGTTGCTGTGGTGAACAAGAGCAAGGACGTCTTGATCTACCAGTCCAACAACAACAATACTGGTATTCAAGTCGGGTAAGTGATTGCCCGCTCGTCCCGATCGAACTTGCGGAGGAGCGGGCTCTTCAACAGGAGAATCCCAATGGCTTATAAGCGCGCGCTTTATGAGTTGGACGAGCGCGACATTGACATGGTCTCTGCGGGTCAGAGCATCCACATCGCGATCGTTGTGAGATCGTCAGATCGAACCATCACCCAAACTGGCGGGAGCCAACTCGACGTAATAACGAATAACAGGACCATCATTGACGCTATGTCGATCGGCAAGCCCAGTAGGTAGTGGGTTTCAGTTCACCAACATAGCCTCTGATGGACGGAGACGTGTCCCGAGGTACATAGCAATTGGGTTCTGGAGCCGTGTCATCGCAGCTTCTGTTATTTCGCCAGGAAGCAGTTGAGTTCCAACACGACCATCGGCAGTGGGGCCGGGTCGCGTTGCTCCAGACGAGATCGACGAAGGTTATAAGCTGGCTGATTGCGGCGGTAGTCGCACTTACGGCCGCATTCCTATTTCTCGGACAATATGCTCGAAAGGAGACCGTGGCGGGCTACCTGACGCCGGTCGCCGGCACGGCGAAGATTTTCGCCTCCAAGTCGGGAACAATCAAAGAGGTCCATGTCAAAGAGGGTCAGGAGGTCAAAAGAGGGCAGAGGCTTTTAACCATCGAAACTACTCAGATTGCGGCAAATGGGCAGGACGTGAACGATGTGATGCTCGGCACACTCGGGGCGGAGCAAGTATCACTAAGAAATCAAATCTGTGCGGAACAGGACCGCATTAACTCCGAGGAAGCGCGCCTATCAGCCAAAATTGCAAGTCTCGAAACTGAAGTATCGCGGTTCGACGCTCAGATAGAGAACCAGCGCGAACAAATTCGGTTGTCCAGCGAACTCGTTTCGTCTGTAACGAGCCTGGCGGCCAGAGGGATAGTCTCAGACGTGGAATATAAAAAGCGGGAAATCGCCGCGCTCGAGCAGAAGCAGAAGCTCGACTCCTTGAAGCAGCAGGCAGCCGCTCGGCAGAATGAGCTTACCGAAGCCCGTTCTTCCCTCGAACAGCTGCCGACTATCACGGAAGGAAAGATCCAGAACCTGCGCAGCGCACTTGCCACGACAGAACAGCGCATAGCCGAAATTAGTGGACGCCGGGCGTACGAGGTGCGAGCGCCAGCGGCGGGACGCATCTCAATTCTGCAAGCGACTGTTGGTCAATTCGCAGATCCGCAAAGACCGCAAATGCAGATCGTCCCTGACCACAGTGAGCTGCAAGCAAACCTGTTTGTTCCGGCCAAGGCCATAGGCTTTGTTCAGCCGGGGCAGGACGTCAGAATACTATACGAGCCGTTCCCCTATCAGCAGTTCGGTACATATCGCGGCCGCGTAAGTGAAGTCTCACAGACGATGTTGACGCGCGCTGAGACCTCCGCACCCATTGAGCTCAAGGAGCCTGCCTACAGGGTCACGGCGAGACTCGATCGCCCAGACATTGACGCGTATGGCAAGCGTATACGGCTTCAGGCCGACATGCTTTTGAAAGCAGACATCATTCTTGAAAGACGATCTCTGATCAGATGGTTGCTCGATCCATTGCTCAGCGTCAGAATGTCAATCTCAGGATGCAATCATGGTGCATGTACTAAACCGTAGGCATCACCTACCGGTAATCCGACAAACAGAAGCAGCGGAATGCGGTCTCGCGTGCATTGCTATGATAAGTTCATATCATGGCCACCAAATTGATCTGAACACGTTGCGGCGACGCTATCCCGTCTCGCTAAAGGGTGTGACGCTAAGAGCCGTAATTCAGGTGGCCTGCCAGATGCAACTAGCTAGTCGTCCTCTGCGCTATGAGCTTGATAAGATCAGGGACCTGCACCTGCCCGCGATCGTGCACTGGGACATGAACCATTTCGTAGTCCTGAAGTCGACCACGAGGCGAGGTATTGTGGTGCATGACCCGGCTTTGGGAGAGAGGTTCTTTCCGACTGTCGAAGCCTCCAAGCATCTGACCGGCGTTGCTCTTGAGCTATCCCCAACCGAGGCATTTCTTCCTAAAGACGAGCGAGCGTGCCTTCCATTTTCAACCTTCTGGAGCCAGCTGCGCGGTAACGCACATGCACTGGCTCAGGTTTTGGTGCTTTCAATAGTTCTTGAAGCATTTGTGATTGCAAGCCCTTTCTACCTTCAGCTCAGTGTCGATGAGGTCAGCGCCAGGGGCGATGCCGATCTGATGACGGTCCTGGCTCTTGGATTTGCTCTCCTAACTGCCATCAAAGTTGTTTCCACTATTATCCGCTCCTCGATCATTCTAGTTGTCCAGAACGCGTTGCACTTCCAAATCGGCGCTCGTCTGTTTCACCACCTGATCAGATTACCGATCGCCTATTTCGAAAAGCGGCACATCGGCGATGTCCTCTCGCGTTTCACGTCCATTGAGCCAATTCGCACGGCACTCGCAGAAGGCGTGATAACTGCCGCCATTGATGGCGTAATGGCGGTTGCAACGCTGGCAATGATTTTTGTCTATAGCACTCAACTCGCGGTCGTCGTTCTTGTTACATTTGCAAGTTATGCGGCAGTGCGTCTAAGTCTCTATCGCGTGCTGCGAGAGCGCAACTTAGCCGTGATAGAAGCCAAGGCTCATGAAAACTCGACGTTCATCGAGACCCTGCGCGCGATCCAAAGCCTGAAGATTTTCAATCGTGAGACAGACCGCGAGACCCAGTGGCTTAACCGTTATGCGGATGTAGTAAGCGCCAATGTTCGGCTGGGTCACATCAGAATAACTTTCACAGGTATCAACGACACGCTGTTTGGACTTGAGAACATTCTCAGCATTTACCTCGCCGTCCAACTGGCTCTAGGCAATCACTTGACGATCGGCATGATCTTCGCCTTCATTAGCTATAAACAGCAGTTTATCGAGAAGGCCGTTCAGTTCGTCGAAAAGGTTCTTGATTTCCGAATTATCGAACTGCATCTGGAGCGCTTGGCTGATATTGCCCTAAACCCCCTTGAGCGGGGCCATGATCGGCCGTTGGCCTATACCCCGCGCGTTCAGGGCCGGATCGAATTGCGAAAGGTCTCTTTTCGATATGCTGAAACGGATCCTTTTGTACTTGAAGACATCAGCTTTATCATTGAACCAGGGGAATTTATCACGATTATGGGTCCTTCAGGCGGAGGCAAGACGACCCTAGTCAAGGTCATGCTCGGGTTGCTGGAACCGACAGGCGGGGAAGTGCTGATCGACAATGTTCCTCTCTCGACGATTGGTGGAAGAGCCTATCGTGAGCACGTCGCCGCAGTGATGCAGGAGGATCAACTACTCTCAGGCTCTATTGCCGATAATATTTGCTTTTTTGACGCCACTTTCGACGAAGCGCGGATGATTCAATGCGCGCAGCTGGCGGGTATACACGAAGAAATCATGGCGATGGCGATGACCTACAACAGTCTAATCGGAGACATGGGTAGCTCATTATCAGGTGGACAAAAACAACGACTAATGCTCGCGCGGGCGCTTTATCGACAGCCTAGCATTCTGTTTCTGGACGAGGGCACGGCCCATTTGGACGTGGATAACGAAAAGCGTATCAACGAGAGCCTTAAAAGCTTGCAAATGACTCGGATAAATGTGGCGCACCGGCCGGAGACAAGCAGCGGAGCAGATCGAATTCTGCGAATTGCAAGGATGTTGACGAGCGATCTGAGGCGCGGTGAGCACTGCCAACCGGATGAAGCCGTCATCCCTAACTTCCTAAAGCTAGAAAAGCAGGAGCGTAGCGCTCCAGGTTAGGCCCAGACCCGCTTACGATTACTCTCGTTGTTCTGCGGCGGCATTGATGACCAGGCAGCGGATCCTGGGCAATTACGTTACTGCCCAATGCCTCGATGAGTTCCACGGGAGCAATCCTGTTCCCGTGTAACAGCCGATGAGAGGTAAGCCCCCCGGTGGAAGGACGTACTGGCAAAGTGGCACTAGCGAAAGGGTTGGGCTTGCTCCGACCGGATCAGGTCCGATTTATCGAAGGCGTCGCCAGAGTGAGGAACCGATACGCTCATAATGTTCGGAACATGCACCGACCACTTCAGGACATCCTCAGCGAGGAGCAGCAAGGCAATGGCAAAATCGTTGAAGACGTCACGGGCAACGCCGGCGCCTTCATGGAATTCGTCTTTGAGCGCCACCAGTATGAGGCGGCCGTTCAGACGTTCGCGAGGGACGCGAAATCCATGGACAGGATAGAGCCTTCCTTGTCGTCGCAGTGATGGGCTTCTACGTCATGGTCGGCAGCAAAGGGCCTGCCAGCGTGAACCGGTCGACCACCGAGGCAGCTTAATGGGGAGCCTTGTCTTGCCGGTTAAGCAGCTCCAGTCGTCGTTCGAGCTCTGCTTTCTTCGCGACGAGTCTTTCGGCGAGAATATCATTGACGATCGTGTGCAGTTGCCACAGCTCTTCGAGAGACATGCTCTCAAACGGCTTCCGCTCCATGAATCACCCGACCCACGCTTTCCAATAGCTTGGGCTTAGAAGCGGGAGCCTGGCAATTCCTCGTAGGTTGAGCAGGAAGGTTATCTACAGGTGCGGCGTCGGGCCACCTTCTTGAAAGCCGACCGGCTCGCCCTCAACCGAAAGCGCCGCAACTCAGCGTGCGCCAGTCGATTCCGCAGGTTGGCCAATTCGGCCATCTGACCTTCGAGAAACGCAAATCGCTTCTGCAGTGAAATGGCGCGATGGAAAACAACTTGATCAAAGGTACTCAACATTATCCCTCAACCCAATAAAACGATTTAAAGTACGCGAGATATCGTGACAGAATTATCACTGCGTTTAATGTTCACTAGTGTGCACAACTCAAAAGAATGCCCGGCAGCGTGAACCGGCGGGCTCCCGTCGCAATCCCGCCTCTCATCACGCGGCGGTGTCGATCTCCGCTCTACGGGCGGTTTGGGCGATTCGCTCACCATCCTCACGAACGTGGGCCTCCAGTGCATGCAGAACCGGCTTGCGTTGTCGGCGCCCATGGAGAAATGCCCGGGCCACTAGACCGGGCTTTGGCAATCTTGTCCCTGCCGGTCCCCGATCCCGGAGGCCAGTTGTCAGGGGGCTTTGAACCTGGCAATCGACTCGCGCAGATTCCTCAGATAATCGAGCAACGGACCCTGCCCGAAGTGTTCATCCGGCTCTTTCTGCTAAAAAGCCGAAAAGGATGGGCGGCCGCCAATAGACAGCGAGGCGGTGAACGTCCGCATGACGGCTGACGCGCTGAAAATATTAGATGATTGGCGTCGCCAGCAGGAAGACCCTCCCGGCCGACCCGAAGCCATCCGCCGCCTCGCGAGATCGGGCTGAAGGCGGAAGGGAAATAAGCTCAAGCTGAGCCACTAGCCGCGCGCCACAGGCAGAACGATCGAGCCGTCATAAGGCTGTGGCCTAGGCGTTGCATCATAACTGCCAACTGAGATTTCAGTGCTCAGGTGGAAAATAGGCGCTCCCGACGCATATTCGGGCGTGGACCTTTTTTTAGTATATTGGGACTTGGCTCATGGCTTACGACGCAGCCACCGTACAGATGCTTCGCGACGTTCTCGACGAAGTTCTCTCCAGCCCGTCATTCACCCTTCAGCGGCAGCGATCCGCCATAGAGGTCGCCGAGCGCGTGCTTAAGCTCGCTGCCCAGGGGGAGCGTCAACCCGAGAACATCAAGCGACACTTGCGAAACGAGTTCTTTGCGTCGGATATCTCGCGGCATTGAAAGGGCTTAAGCTAACTTTGAGAGTATTGAGCCACCTCAATGCTCCAAAATAGACTTCCTCGCCTTAAAACCGGTGAACGAAGATCATCCGGCGAGCCTACGGCTACTTTGACGTTGATCATGAGCAAAAAACCACCCAGCGCGCCACCAAGGCGGTTGTGAAAGCCCCCCGCAGGTCCAAGCCGCCACACCAAGCAGCAGCTACATAGTCGATCGGTATTGAACTACGTCCAGCCCCTCACGGGCTTCTGTCCGCTTCTTATCAGGGGCGTCGCAGGATCTGGACAAGCCGAGTGAGGCTACAGCCTGCTACTCCGCCGCCGAACTTTTCCAAGACGTCGGCAAGGTGGCCATGCCGATCGGGGGTTAGGTGTTGCGCAAGTTCGAGCGAAACGGCGACAGTTAAGACGAAGATCATGATCCCCGTAAAGTGTCGAGGGTAAGCGCTCATAAAGAGTGTGCCTAACACGCTGTAGGCCACAAACCGTTCGGGCCCCGCATGGCCAGTCTCTGGTCGGAGACCGATAGGCGACAAGCTCATAAAAATGATCGCGATGAGTGCAGTCCAAGCCGCCACGAGCAGCAAATTGCGTATCATAGCAGCTACATAGTCCATCGGCATGAGCTCAGAGCCGGCGGGAAAGTTTGGACTGTAGATTACGATCGGCTCATCGACCGGGCCGGGCGGATCATAGCACGAGGGCACGCCAGCCCTCGCGGAAGACCTAACCAATCCGCAGATTGCCGGCTGACTGCTTGCCGCGATCACTGACAATCTCGTAGCTGACCTTCGCGCCCTCGGCCAAGCGCTGTTCGTCGCTGCCAGCAAGCTGAACTATGAGGGCATCGTCTCCAAGCGCGTGGATGCGCCATACAGATCGGACCGGGTCGAAGCCTGGCAAAAGATCAAGGTCGTTCAGAAGGGCAAGTTTCAGGTGGTCGGCTTCGTCAAGGATTCCGGCGTCGCCGCGCTGTATCTGGGCAAGAGGGAAGGCAAGGATCTCGTCTATATGGGCAAGGTCGGCACGAGCTGGGATCGAACCACCTCGGCGCAGATCCGCAAGGCGCTCGATGCCGTGGTGTGTAAATAAGCGCCGAACTTTGACCCCCGCATTGCCTCATCCAGAATGTTACTGGACAACTTCTCGCCGATGATTGGGTCGGGGCCATCGAATTGGTTCGGTGGCGTCTATGGCGGGAAAGATCAG